>CAYUQW010000171.1:0-3213 GCA_964446985.1 uncultured Flavobacteriaceae bacterium | reverse complement strand
TAGAATAATTCCCGGAACCGGTTGAAATATTCCCGCTGTTTTTCCAGATAATGTTTGCGTATTTCCTGCGGATACAGATTCAGTTTTTCACCGGTTTCCGTATCCACAAACCGGACGGGACGGTTTTCAAAAAGGAATTCTTTTTCGGTGCGGGCATCCAAAACGTGAAACACAATCATTTCGGCACTTTTGTATCGCAAATGTTTCAGTGCGTCCAAACCGGCATCAACCGTATTTTCGTCCAACCATAAATCCGTAAACAGCACGGTGAGTGATCGCCGTTTCAGCGATTCGGCTATCAAGTGCAGGTTACGTGCAAAACCGGTTTGTCGCTTTTCTTCCGGATTTTGCAGCAATTCTTCCAGTTTGGCATATAACAATTGCCGGTGAACCGCATTCGTTTTTTCCGGCAGCGATACATCAATGTCTTCCGAAAAAACACTCATTCCCGCCGCATCGCGTTGTCGCCGGAACAATTCGATAAGCACGGCCGCGGCAACGGCGGAAAACCCTATTTTGTTCAAATTGTCCAAGTCAAAACCAAAGCGGGGAGGATAATACATCGACGAGGAGGCGTCCAGGATCAAATGCACCCGGAGGTTGGTTTCTTCATCGAATTTTTTGATATACAATTTTTCCGAGCGGGCATATACCTTCCAATCGATGAATTTCACCGATTCACCGGGGACATACATTTTATGTTCGCGAAATTCCGCCGAAAATCCGTGAAAAGGACTGCGGTGCAGGCCGGTCAACGAACCTTCCACAATTTCACGGGCAAGAAATTCCAAATTGGGAATATCCAGTTTATACGGAACGAGTTTTTCGGATGACATCGTCGATAATTTCTTTGAATTCTTCGTAGGTATAACCCTTTGCGTGCATATAGGCCGACAATTTTTTCCGCAAAATCCAAGGATCGGATTCCTTCAATTGCGCCGTTTTGTTCCGGATTAAATTTTCCATTGTCCGGCGATAGTCCGCTTCGTCGATTTCTTGCATTGCACGCCGGATATAGGTTTCGGTGATGCGGTGTTGTTTCAGGCCCTGCAAAATCTTTTGTTTACCCCATTTTTTGTTATAAAATTTTCCGCGCACATACATCCGGGCAAAACGTTCGTCGTCGATAAAATTTTCCTGCATCAGAAAAGCCAAGATTTCGTCTTCCGCTTCTGGAATCAGGCCGTACGATTTCAGTTTTTGTTCGGTCTCGAAATAGGACCTGTCCCTGTAAGCACAGTAGCGTGCCATTTTTTTCTTCACTTCTTCGACGGAATGATATGAGGCGGCTTTCCGGGTCAAAGTTTGATTAATTTTTGTGTGAATATTTGTTTGTTGTTATATCGTATTTGCAAAAGATAAATGCCTGCGGATAAATTTTGCATATCGAGATAATCGTCCGGTTTAACCCGCCGCAAAAATTTTCCGGAGATGTCGTATAAAGATATTTGCCGGATATCGGCGGGATCTTTGATAAACACCCAACAACCGTTTCGCACGGGATTGGGATAGACCAAAATATTGTTTTTCCAATCGTATTTCCCTTGATTCAGATAAACGGTTTCCCCTTTGATGATATCGTCTTCCGGATCAAAAATCAACGAATCGACTTCGAATCCCGGATTGATCACAAAAGTTTGATGATTGACGGTGTCGGGGACAATGGTGTCGAAAACCTGATTTCCGCTTTGATCGATGAAGCGCAATTTGACCGGCATTTCAAAGAAATTTACCGAGGCGTCCGATTGGGTTTGGTCGACGGTTATGCGGTAGGTGGTTCCGCTGATCAATTGGCGCGAAAGGGTGTAGGAGGGAAATCCTTTGCCGTATATCCAGTCGTTGAAAAATTCCGTCCAATCCCGGCCGGTAACGTCCTCCACAGCTTGTTTGAAGTCTTCGGTGCGGGCAAAACTTTCCGTAAAACGGCTCAGGTAGGTTTGCAATATTTGGAAAAACGTTTGATCGCCGGTCATATACCGGATCATATGCAATACCATAGCGCCTTTCAGATAGCTAACGTACCAGCTGAAAACCCGGTTGATATCCAGCGTATCATTGCCGTAAACATACACCGATTGATGCGGACGGTGCCGGATTCCGTTGACGGCATAACGCTTCCAGGCCAGAAAAGCCTGTTGGCCGTCGAGATGTTCCTGCGTTAGCGCCTCGCTGTAAGTGGCAAAACCTTCGTTGAGCCAAATGTCGGACCAACTGCCGCAGGTGACATTATCGCCGAACCAATGATGGGCCAATTCGTGCGCCAACAGCCCGCGGGAAAAACCGCCGACAAACGTAATGGTCGTATGTTCCATTCCGCCGCCCCAGCCGAATTCCGCGTGACCGTATTTTTCGTCGGAGAAACGGTATTCGCCGAATTTTTGTTCGTAGAAATTCATTATATCGACAATCACGGGCGTCCGGGACGCAGCCCAAGCGGAATCTTCGGGATAAACGTAATTTTCTACCGGAAAGGGATGATAAATCCCCGCTTGATGCGTATATTCGACATAGTTGGTCACGGCAATAGCCACGAGATAAGCCGGAATTTTATGGCGGTGCCGCCAATGGGACGTTTTGATGCCGTTGTCGGTATTTTCCGAAATCAATATGCCGTTGGAAACGCCTTGCATATTTTCGCCGTTGATGACGGCCGGATAATGTAATATCACGTCCACACTGTCCAATTTGTCCGACAAATCGTTTTTACACGGCCACCAATCCGCTGCGCCGTACGGTTCCGAAAGCGTCCATAGGACAGGCACGCCGTTATGGTTGTCCGTTTCGAAAGATCCGAATCCGCCTGTGGCGGGATCACCCGAATAACGGATTTGTATCGAATCCAAGGTGCCGGCTGCCAATGTCCCCGGAAATTGAACGTGAATTTGATCGTTCGAACGGGTGAAGCCGATGTTTTGTCCGTGATATACCACGCTCGACACGTTCAGGTTATCCAGCAAATCCACTTTGATGGAACCGGTGGCGGTCAAAGGTTTGAAATAAAAATCCGCAGTTCCTTCGATGTGTGATTGGCGCGGATCGACATTCAGGTTCAGACGCTCGTAAATCCAATCGTAAGCATAAGTTGTTGCCGGAGCTTGCCGCATCGCCGCCGCTTGCTTCATTTCGCTTTCCACGAAGGCGGGGACGCCGTGTTGTGCAAAAACGCTGACGGCGAAAAAGAAAAGATATACGAATAGTGATTTTTTCATTGGT
>CAYUQW010000170.1:0-3257 GCA_964446985.1 uncultured Flavobacteriaceae bacterium | reverse complement strand
AAAAAATTATGTCAATTTGACACAAAAAAACGGTGGATAAGCTAATATTTCAGGAATTGGGGAAATGGCATAATGATTGACGTGAGAAAAACAAAATAAATAAAAAACGAAAAAATTATGAGTGCAACGAATAAAATTGTAGGTATAGACCTCGGTACGACCAACTCCGTTGTTGCCGTACGCGAAGGTAACGATACGGTTGTTATTCCCAACCCCGAAGGAAAACGAACAACCCCCTCTGTCGTGGCTTTTACGGAAAACGGAGAAATCAAGGTGGGTGATCCCGCCAAACGTCAGGCTGTCACCAACCCCGAACGCACCATCTTTTCCATCAAGCGTTTTATGGGTAAGAGTTATTCCGAACTGAAAAAGAACGGCGAGATCGACCGTGTGCCGTATAAAGTGGTGCAAGGGCCCAATGACACGCCGCGGGTGGTAGTCAACGGAAAAGAATATACGCCGCAGGAAATTTCCGCTATGATTTTGCAAAAGTTGAAAAAAATGGCGGAAGATTATCTGGGACAGGAAGTGAAAGAAGCCGTTATTACCGTGCCGGCTTACTTCAATGACGCCCAACGTAAGGCTACCAAAGAAGCCGGTGAAATCGCCGGATTGAAAGTGCGACGTATCATCAACGAACCGACGGCTGCCGCTTTGGCATACGGACTGGATAAAAGCGACAAGGAACGAAAAATCGCCGTTTATGACCTTGGTGGAGGTACGTTTGATATTTCCATCCTCGATATCGGTGACGGCGTAACCGAAGTTTTGTCCACTGCCGGAGATACCCACCTGGGAGGTGACGATTTCGACCAACGGATTATCGATTGGCTGGCCGACGAATTCCAAAAAGAAGAAGGAGTCGATTTGCGAAAAGATCCCATCGCTCTGCAACGTTTGCGCGAAGCGGCCGAAAAAGCCAAAATCGAACTTTCGGCAAGTTCCGAAACCGAAATCAATTTGCCTTATATCACGGCAACCGACAGTGGCCCGAAACACTTGGTGAAAAAAATCACCCGTTCGCAATTCGAAAAATTGATCGACGATTTGGTCAAACGTACGATGGAACCCGTCAAAACGGCGATGGAAAAAGCCGGTTTGAAACCTTCGGATATCGACGAAGTGATCTTGGTAGGCGGTTCCACGCGTGTGCCCAAAGTGCAAAAAGCCGTTGAAGATTTCTTCGGCAAAAAAGCATCCAAAAACGTCAACCCGGATGAAGTGGTGGCTATCGGTGCCGCTATCCAAGGTGCCGTACTGACAGGTGATGTGAAAGACGTATTGTTGTTGGATGTTACGCCGTTGTCACTCGGTATCGAAACCTTGGGAGGCGTGATGACCAAATTGATTGAAGCCGGAACAACCATCCCGACCAAGAAATCGCAAATCTTTACGACGGCAACGGATAATCAACCCAGCGTGGAAATTCACGTCTTGCAAGGTGAACGTCCGTTGGCCAAGGATAACAAAACCATCGGCCGGTTCCATTTGGACGGCATTCCGCCGGCACGACGCGGTGAACCGCAAATCGAAGTTACGTTCGATATCGATGCCGACGGTATCATCCACGTAACGGCTATGGATAAGAAAACCGGTAAGAAAAAAGATATCCGTATCGAAGCTTCTTCCGGTTTGACGCAGGAAGAAATCGAACGAATGAAGAAAGAAGCCGAAGAAAATGCCGAACGTGACCGTATCGAAAAAGAACGGGTCGAAAAACTCAACAAGGCCGATGCAACGGCATTCCAATTGGAAAAACTCTTGGAAGACCATAAAGACAAGCTGAACGAAAGCACCGTGAAATCCATCGAGGATGTCATTAAGGAATTGAAAGATGCCTTCGATAAACGCGATGCGGATAAGGCCGAAGCGGCAACGAAAAAAGCCGAAGAAGTACTCAAACAAGCTTCGGAAGATATTAACCGTGCCGCTCAATCGCAACAAGCGGGAGCTTCGCAATCGCAAGAAACCTCGTCCGCTTCGCAAGATGATAAAAAAGGAGGCGATGACGTTGAAGATGTGGATTACGAAGAGGTCAAATAAGGTTTTTTGATTTGGGTTAATCGGGGCGGGGCGCCGCAGGCGCCCCGCCCTTTTTTTATGCCAAAAGCGGAATTAAACTTATCTTTGGACGGAAATTATCTTAGTATGGCCGGTGACATTCGCTTTTCTTTTATTGTGCCTGTTTTCAACCGCCCGGATGAGTTGCGCGACTTGTTGGCGAGTTTTTTGTATTTGCAAAATCCGGATGATGTTACTTATGAAATCATTATAGCGGACGACGGATCCGAACCGCCGTTGAAAGAAGTGGCCGAAGCCTATGCCGGTACCTTGCCCTTACGCTATTTTTACAAAAAAAATTCCGGTCCGGGCGATACGCGAAACCGCGCCATGCAACAGGCCGAAGGAGAATATTTTATCATTCTCGATTCGGACATTTTGCTGCCGGAAGACTATCTGACAAATCTCGTAGCCGCCTTGAAAAAGCATCCCGAAGCGGATTTGGCAGGCGGGCCGGATGATGCCGCCGCTTCCTTTTCGCCTTTTCAAAAGGCCGTCAATTTGGTGATGACTTCTTTCCTGACAACCGGCGGCATACGCGGACACAAGAAAAATGTGCAAAAGTATGTGCCGAGGAGTTTTAACATGATTGTCAGGCGGGAAGTTTTTGAACGGACGGGCGGGTTCGGCCGTATGCATCCCGGCGAAGATCCCGAATGGGTTTACAAGAGCCTCCGCGCAGGTTTCCGCACCGTATTTTTCCCGGAAGTAAAGGTGTTTCATAAACGCCGGATTGATTTCGGAAAATTCGCCTTGCAGATGAAAAAATTCGGCATAACGCGGTATATTCTAAACCTGCATTACCCTGATTTCGATTCCATGGTATATCGGTTTCCTGTTTTGATTACCTTGGTGTGGGTCTTATCCATGCTATTGTTTTTACTTGGATTTCCCTGGCTCCTGTATGCAGTCTTGTTACATTTTGCCCTGATATTCAGCGAATTTTTGTTCAGGTCACGCAGTCTGCGTATCGCTTTGACGGCTCTTCCTGTTTTTATCGTGCAAATGGCGGCATATGCCTATGGGTATCTATCGGCATTTTACCGTATCCGTATAAAGGGACTGAAACCGGAAATTGCTTTTCCCAACCTGTTTTTTTAACTTTCGAACATGAAAAAAAAGGCGGCGAACTTACTATCGTTTTTTGTTGTTCATAATGAATGGCTGAGCCTTACGGGCTTTATTTTGATTTCGGC
>CAYUQW010000169.1:0-3266 GCA_964446985.1 uncultured Flavobacteriaceae bacterium | reverse complement strand
TATTATCAAGTAGATGACTTGCTTAGCGAAGAACATAAACTGGTTCGCGAAGCCACCCGTGAATGGGTCAAGCGCGAAGTAACGCCCGTTATCGAAGAATATGCCCAAAAAGCGGAATTTCCCAAGCATTTACTCAAAGGTTTGGCTGAAATCGGTGCTTTCGGGCCTTTTATTCCCGAAGAATACGGCGGTCCCGGATTGGATTATATATCCTACGGACTGATTATGCAGGAATTGGAACGCGGCGATTCCGGAATCCGGTCCACCGCTTCGGTGCAATCGTCACTGGTGATGTATCCGATATGGAAATTCGGCACCGAAGAACAAAAACAAAAATATCTGCCCAAACTCGCAACCGGTGAATTGATGGGCTGTTTCGGATTGACCGAGCCCAACCACGGATCCGATCCCGGCAGTATGGAAACCAAATTCGTCGATAAAGGCGATCATTACCTGCTCAACGGAGCCAAAATGTGGATTTCCAATGCGCCTTTTGCCGATATTGCCGTTGTTTGGGCCAAAAACGAAGAAGGACGCATCAAAGGTTTGATCGTGGAACGCGGTATGGAAGGTTTTTCCACGCCGGAAACCCATAATAAATGGTCATTGCGCACTTCCGCCACGGGCGAATTGCTTTTCGACAACGTAAAGGTTCCCAAAGAAAACCTGCTCCCGGATGCCGACGGTTTGAGAGCACCGTTGATGTGTTTGGACTCCGCCCGCTACGGGATTGCATGGGGAACCTTGGGTGCGGCCATGGATGCCTACGATACGGCCCTGCGCTATGCCCTAGAACGCCACCAATTCGGACAGCCTATCGCCGGTTTCCAACTGCAACAAAAGAAATTGGCGGAAATGATTACCGAAATCACCAAAGCCCAACTCCTGGTCTGGCGTCTGGGAACGTTAATGAACGAAGGAAGGGCAACACCGGCACAAATTTCCATGGCCAAACGTAATAACACCTATATTGCCTGGGATATCGTCCGTCAAGCACGACAAATGCTCGGAGCCATGGGTATAACGGGGGAATACCCGCTGATGCGTCATATGATGAACCTTGAATCCGTGATTACCTATGAAGGCACACATGATATCCATCTGTTGATCACCGGACACGATATTACAGGCATCCAAGCCTTCCGTTGTAAAACCGAGAAAAAATAAAACTTTTCCTATTGTTCAAAAAAAAGGATGCCGTACGGCATCCTTTTATTATTAATTGAAAAATCGTTTTAATTCAAGTGAATGACGGTACTGTTGCCGTTGTCATCTGTCAAAACGGCTTCGTCGTCACAGGTTCCGTTGCCGAAATCAAGCGTATAGTGATCGCCGTTATACGTAATATCCAAAACGCCGCTGACGATATACGGACAGGTGAATTCTCTACGCAAAGGCGTGGTAACGGTCATGTCGATTTGATTTCCGTTTCGTCGGGTAATATGCCAGTTTCCGGTAATAAGCCAAACATCGTCATCGTGTTGGTGAGTGTCATAACCTTCGATCCACTCAATAGTACGTGTTCCCTGACGGGTTGCGGTATCTCCGTTGGGCCAGGTTACCGTAATATCGAAGGTAGCGGTGGATTCGGGATGACCGTTGGCATTTTGCCAAACATGCGTACGCGAAAAACTGCCGTCAACAGCTATACTGTCAATCGTTACCCCGTCAAAATTCACATCCAAACGGAAGTTATGGTTTTGATGGTCAAAAATTCTTAAAATGTGAATGGTTCCCGTATAGGTACGACCGTTGGGCATTTGGCAGCCGTTCGGGTCAAATTCCCATGTAACGGCCAATGTATCGCCGTGCATGTAACGCGACACCGTAACACATGAGGGCAATTGATGGTGGTTACCCGACGAACGTGCGGAATTGGGATCAAACATATTTTCCACCAAATCCATAGCATCATCGGTGAGTACGCCGGATTTTACGGCCAAAGTAATTTCTTTTTCGGCCTCCGGATCCATTTTTTTACGGGCTTGCTTTTTACAGCTGTTGATTCCGGTTATCAAAATCAGCCCAAGTACAAACAATGAAAGTTTTCTCATAATAGTCTGTTATATAATCGATTAGTAATCTTCCGGATCGTCATCCATCAGCAAATAATCTTCAATAATATCGTCGGACATATCAAATTCATCGTTTTCACTATCCTTTAGATTTACAAGCAAAAACTGTTCCGTTTTCAAACTATCGGCATATGAATCGACTTTTATATAATGTGTTTTATAATAGGTATAAGACAAATTCAACAATAATCCGAAAACCAAAACGGCGGCAGCCACACGAATCAGCCGTTTAAAATATAAATGTTTGGTCTTAGGTTTGGCATCCCACCGGTTTTCCAAATGCTCAAAATATCCGTCGGGAATACGGTAATGTTTTTTAAAAGGCTCCTCAAACATTTTTATTGCTTTATTTCTTTGACCGATTTCAGGATAAAAGGTTTAACCGGCAAGGGAAATTTATCAATAATCCCCCAAAGTTTCGGGCAATTGGGATAATGCACGGGCCAATTGTTCGTCATTCAAAGGTTTACCGTGCCAGCGATAATCATCCGTCATAAAATCCACCCCGTAGCCCATTTTCGTATGTAAAATAATGGCCACGGGTTTGCCTTTGCCGGTCAAGGATTTGGCCTTTTTCAATCCTTCGATCACCTTGTCCAGATTATTTCCCTCCGAAATCTCTACGACTTCCCAATTAAAATCTTCCAATTTGGCTCCCAGATCCCCGAGGTTCAATACATCCTGCATTCTCCCGTCGATTTGGGCGTTATTGTAATCAATGGTCGAAACGAGATTATCCACGCCTTTGGCACCGGCATACAAAACGGCTTCCCAGATTTGACCTTCTTGGAATTCTCCGTCACCGTGAAGCGAATACACCAGATGCGGATCCCGGTTCAATTTTTTTCCGAGTGCCGCACCGATGGCCACGGACATTCCTTGTCCCAACGAGCCCGAAGCAATGCGCACACCCGGCAATTTATCATGCACCGAAGGATGCCCCTGCAACCGCGAGCCGAGTTTACGAAAAGTTTTCAATTCCGACACGGGAAAATATCCGCGCCGGGCCAAGACCGAATAATATACCGGCGTAATATGACCGTTGGACAAAATAAAAACATCTTCCCCGGTCGAAATTTCCGGATCAAATCGATCGGGATGTATGTCCATTATATCAAAAAACAACGCGGTAAAAAATTCAACCGTGCCCAATGAGCCGCCGGGATGACCCGATTGCGCGTCATGAACCAT
>CAYUQW010000168.1:0-3284 GCA_964446985.1 uncultured Flavobacteriaceae bacterium | reverse complement strand
TAAACGTATTCGATTTCTTTGCGTATCTTTGAATCGATGAAGGAAAATCTCTCGAACGATATTGCGAAAGGCCTGCTGAAAACACTGGCGGTTCTGCTGCTGGCGGCGGTTTTTGTTTGGTTTTTGCGGCGGGTTTATCCGGTGATTATTTATGTGGTTGTGGCGATGGTTTTGTCGCTGCTGGGACGGCCTGTGAAGCATTGGCTGATGCGTTTCAAGATGAGCAATCTGCTAGCGAGTTTGCTGGTATTGCTGATGTTTGCGGTGGTATTTGCGCTGTTTTTCGTGCTGTTTGTGCCGATGCTTTTGCAACAGGCGGAAAATTTTTCGAATATCGATACGGACACGGTTTCGGCAACGCTACAACAATCGCTGGCTTCGGTGAACGATTTTCTGGGACGCCACCATATCACGCCGGTGAAACCATTGTCGTTGGCGGATATGATCAAGAAGCTGGATTTGTCGCTTATTCCACACCTTATCAGTCAGATTATCAGTATGTTAAGTCATTTTGCGGTGGCGTTTTTCTCGGTTTTGTTTATCGGCTTTTTTCTGATCAAAGAGGATCATTTGGTTTCGCGTCAGTTGTTCCGGCTGATTCCGGATTCGGACGAGGAAAAATACCGGAGAGTTATCGATAAGATCAAGCATTTGCTCCGGACATATATCGGCGGATTGATGGCGGACGTGAGCGTTTTGTTTGTGATTTACAATGTGTCGCTTCATTTGATCGGCATACGCGATGCTACGATTATTGCTTTCCTTGCGGCATTGTTGAACGTGATTCCTTATGTGGGACCGTTGATCGGCTTGTCGTTGATGATGGTTCTGAGCATTACTTCGCAACTCAATGCGGGAATGACAAATATCGATTTTTCGCCGTTGAAATATATCCTCCTGATGTATGTGGCGGCGCAAATGCTCGATGCCTTTGTTTTTCAGCCGTTTATCTATTCGAAAAGCGTTAAATCCCACCCGCTCGAGATATTTCTCGTGATTTTGTCCACGGGCTATTTGTTCGGTATGTGGGGAATGTTGATAGCGGTTCCCTCCTACACGATTCTGAAAATTTTGTTCAGAGAATTTTATGTTGAATACAGCCGGGATTTTATTTCCTGGTAGAAATCGATAAAAATAATGAAGCGGATTTTAGTTTTATTCTCCGTCGTTTTGATGGCTACGACTTGCCAGACGGCCAAAAATTCCAATCAGATGAAAAATCATTCCGATACTTCGAAAAAATATCCTTATACCAATCATTTGATTCACGAATCCAGTCCCTATTTGCTGCAACACGCGCATAATCCGGTGGATTGGTATCCGTGGGGAAAGGCGGCTTTCGATAAGGCTAAAAAAGAACATAAGTTGTTGATTATCAGCATTGGATATGCGGCCTGTCACTGGTGTCACGTGATGGAACACGAGAGTTTTGAGGATACGCTGACGGCTGATTTGATGAATAAATATTTCGTTTCCGTCAAAGTGGACCGCGAAGAACACCCGGATGTGGACGAATATTATATGAATGCCGTTCAGTTGATGACCGGACGCGGCGGATGGCCGTTAAACGTGGTGGCTTTACCCGACGGAAGGCCTGTTTGGGGCGGAACGTATTTCCCGAAAAAACAATGGATATCGATATTACGCCAAATTGCCGGTATGTGGCGAAAAAATCCGGATAAATTTTATCAAATCGCCGAAAATGTGGAAAAAGGTGTCCGGAATGCCAATATGCCGGTTAAGATGCCGGGTAATCGAAAACCGGATACGAAAATCATTGACCGCGCTTTGCAAATGTGGAAGCAATATGCCGACAAAAAGACCGGGGGATTTATGCGTGCGCCCAAATTTCCTATGCCGGGACAATATCGTTTTTTGTTGCGGGCATCGGTTCAGAAGGGCGATATCGAAAGTTTGAATCTCGTGCGTTTGACCTTGGAAAAGATGCAGGAAGGCGGTATTTACGACCACGTAAACGGCGGTTTTTCCCGTTATTCGACAGATACGAAATGGCATATCCCCCACTTCGAAAAAATGCTATACGATAATGCGTTGCTCCTGTCGTTATATGCCGACGGATATAAATATTTTGGCGACAGTACTTATGAAAAAACAGTAGCAGAGACCGTTTCGTTCCTGGAACGGGAATTACGATCCCCCCAGGGCGGCTTTTATAATTCGCTGGATGCCGACAGCCGGAATCCCGAAGGGAAATCGGAGGAAGGTTATTACTATTATTTTACCTTACCGGAATTGAAGCAGGCCATTGGCGACGATTTTCCTTTGTTTAAGGCTTACTACAATATTAATAATTACGGTTTGTGGGAAGACGGAAAATATGTGCTTATCAAAAAGATGAGTGACAAAGCTTTTACGGAAAAATACAATATCTCGGCTGAAAAATTAAGCGAAAAGGTCAAGCAATGGAAAAAAATTCTTTACGAATTACGGCGGAAAAAGGCTCGCCCGCGTTTGGATAACAAAATAATGACTTCGTGGAATGCTTTGGCCGTGGAAGGCTTGGTCGATGCATATCAAGCTTTCGGAGAAAAACATTATTTGGATTTGGCTTTGCAGGCATTGGATTATCTGCTGAAATATCACACCAAAGCGGATGGCGGTTTGTGGCATACGGTTTCGGACAAGCGCAAAATCGACGGCCTGATGACCGATTACGCTTTTTTGATTTCGGCGCTTATCAAGGTTTATGAAACGACCGGCCGCCTAAAGTATTTGCATAAGGCGGAAGAATTGACGCGTTATGTTTACGAACATTTTTCCGATGCCCGAAGCGGCTTGTTCCGTATGTCGGGAAAGGATAATGATTTGTCTCCCGGAACCATAAATTTCAAGGATAATGTGATTCCTTCGGCCAATTCGGTTATGGCGCGCAACTTGTTCAAATTGTCCCGTTATACGGATTCAACCGGATATGAGAAAAAAGCTGCGGATATGTTGGCAACGGTTTTACCCCAAGCGACCTCCTACCCTTTCGGCTATTACGAATGGCTGAATCTTTTATTGGACGAAACGGGACCTTTCTATGAGGTTGCGATTGTGGGCGATGATGCATTAACCAAAGCCAATATGATGCAGAAATACTATTTGCCGAATGTAATGTACGCCCTGTCCACAGGACCTTCCGACGAGCCTTTGCTCAAATCGCGTTATACGGAAGGTAAAACCTTGATTTACGTCTGTGAGAACAAGACTTGTCAATTGCCGGTTGAAGAGCCTGGGAAGGCGTATGGAATGATTAAGTTAAGTTTGGGAAAATAAAGGGA
>CAYUQW010000167.1:0-3308 GCA_964446985.1 uncultured Flavobacteriaceae bacterium | reverse complement strand
GTGAGATTTGGTGCTATTGGAAAATAAGTAGCAATTTGCAATTCGAATTTTCCCTGGAAAGAAAATGATAAGGAAGGGGTTTTTTTAAAAAAATCGGGTGGGTATGGCGGCCGATACGGTCAGAATTTATAACTGTAAGTAAGCGAAGGAAAGAAAGGAAACAATGTTAACTGTTTTATTACGGTTTTTTCTCCTTGGGGGGTATCCTCTTCTTCCGTATAATAAAAATACGGGTTCATTCTATTATACACATTAATAATTGTGATATTCCATATTCTTTGACCGTATTTCTTTTGTTTTTCGAAGTTTATGCTCACATCCAATCTGTGAAAATCTCTCATCCGGAACGCGTTGGGGCTACTGTATTTATAGGCCTCGACATATTCGAACATTCCGTTTTGATTGTCATTGAAAGGTTCAAAGAAACGATTGTCCAAAGCGGTGAATTTGGCTGTTTTCATAGTGAAAGGATACCCCGTTCCGTATTGCCAAACGGCAGAAAAGGAAATGTGCGGATTGATTTGATAATGATACGTCAGGATCAGATTATGCCTTCTGTCATACTTGAAAGGAAACGGATTTCCATTATTAATCGCTTGAAATTTTCTGTCGGTTTTTGAGAGGGTATAACTTAGCCATCCTGTGTGTTTCCCCGCGCGTTTTTGTAATAATATTTCCAAACCGTAGGATTTTCCTTGTCCGTTTACTAACACCTTATCCTCCCAGTGTTTCGATATGTATGAAAACGAGGCTCCGGGTTTATACGTAATCAAATGATTGATAAGTTTATAATAAGCTTCTACCGATATTGACCATTTATTACCGGGCGTTTGCTTGGTATATCCCAACACATACTCCAAGGAACGTTCGGGAGGTGATAACCGTGTTGCCGGCATCCATAAATCTACCGGTATTCCCAACCCTCTTGTGCTAAGCAAATGAATATTCTGTTGCATTACGGAAAATCCGCCTTGTATCCGTGAGAAAGGAGCCGGCTTGAAAGTGAAAGTTAAACGCGGTTCGGGTGACAAAAAAGATTGCTTTCCTATGTGCATAAGGTGTAGCCTGAACCCCAAATTGAATTTTAGTTTTTTATAGAGCCGTATTTTATTTTCGATATATACCGCGGTGTTAATGCTTTTCCGTGTGTAACTTTTTTGTAAGGAATTTATCGACTGAACGCCTTGACGTTCTTGCCTGTGATGCGCAACAGCCGGAATGAAATAATCATACGATATTTGTCCGCCGAAATCCATCCTATATAGGTTGGAAGCATACCACGTTGCCATACTTTTCAGTGAAAAATCACGAATGTTCGAACGGAAAGTATTCCCGTCCCGGAATTGATCGGAATAAACTTGCAGGTCGAGCAAAAACCTGTATTGCGTGTAGGATAAAACGGTATTCGTCTCCGTTACGGGTGTCGGGGTGGAATGCCAATGAATTGCCAGCATCCTGTTTCCCCATTTTTTCTTGTAAACAGCGTTTTCATTCGAACCGGTTTGCGGTTGCTTGAATGAACGAATGAAAAAAATATCGTCACCGCCGTAGAGACTGATACCTATCTTGTTGTTTTCGTTCGGACGGTAACTTATTTTTGTAGTTATATCGTAAAAATAATACCCGAAAGCAAAAGATTGTTCCGTACCGATATAGGAAACAGGAACCATAAACAAATCGTAGAAACTTCGCCTCCCCGAGAACATAAAAGTCGTTTTGTCTCCCAGAGGACCGTTCAAAGATAATTTGGCACCCGGTAGCCCTAGGGAAATATTTCCCGAACGTTTGCTCCTATTGCCGTCTTTAAGCCTGATATCCACAACGGATGACAATCTGTTGCCGTATTTAGCCGGAAATCCTCCTTTGATAAGTTTAACGGAATTGACGGCATCTATATCAAACACGGAAACAAATCCGCCCAAATGATTGACGTAATATAAAGGAACATCGTCCAAAATAATCAAATTTTCATCGGGACTGCCTCCACGAACGAATAAATCGCTACTGCCCTCTTTTCCTGACGAAATCCCGGGAAGCAGTTGTAAGGCTTTCATCAAATCCGCTTCGCCGCCCAATAGGGGAAGTTGCTTGATTTGTTTTGGTGACAGTTGTAATGTGCTGATTTCCGGACGTGTAACGGCGGATTGTTTTTTTACGGATATTTTCACATACAAATTGTTGTTTGGAATTAAATCGATTTTTATCCGGGTATCTTTGGCGGATTGCAGGTTGATTGTTTTGCTTTCGTATCCCACATAAGAAGCTGTCAGGGTAATCTTTTTCCCTTTGGGCATACGGAAAGCAAAATGTCCGTATTCGTTGGTGGCGGTATGCAGATGTAATTCCGGGACAATAATATCGGCGTTGATCAATTTTTCACCGGTTTGCGCGTCATAAACCTGTCCTGTTATGTTGATATTCGGTTGTGCCGTCGCATTGATAATTGCCGATAATGCTACGATTAATAAAAGCCTTTTCATTTGTCAGTTTGATATGTTAAGGGTATCTCTGACTTCGTTAAATGCGGCAAAAATTCCTGTCCCGTTTTGAACATTCGAATACAAATTCACGGGCCGGGGGCTGCTCCAAAGTTCGTCTTCGAATTCGGAATTATAAAATAACGTGAGGTATTTCTTGTAGAGATAATGGCTGCGGCTTATGCGACGTAAAATAATAACGATTTGGAAATCCCGGGTATCTTCCTCATCCACAATGTACGAATAAAAATCAATGTCGATTTCCTGATTTGTATTTTGAAACGCCTTGTTGGAGAAAATCAGGGAAGATGGGTTGTAGTCGATCAGCTGTTCGCTATTGATTATCCTGTCATTGTTTTTTCTATAGACAACACTTTCCAAGCGGTATGTTTGTGCGGTATCGTCCCATTGGCGAATTAAGATTAATATTTCGTAGTAATTTCGTTTCTGTAAGCTGTCACCGATGTGGCATTTAAGACGTGAATAATGAAAGAGATAGCCGTTTTCGTCGGTATCCGTTCCGGCGTTTCGTATAAAGTCTGTTTGCAACAGACGGGGTTTTTCCGGGACCGTATCTTCGGCCAGGACCGGTTGGAACCCCGGCGCACGAACGACGATTTTATAACGGTTTCCCGCTATGGGTTTTATCGTTGCATAGTAATGGCTGTTCCGGTAGGTCAAAGTCTCCGAAAAAACTCCGTTTTCATATAAAGATACTTCCGCATTTTCAATAGGGGGCGGTATAGGCTCCGAAAGGGGGACCGTATGGGAAACATAAATTTTAAAAACGGAATCGGGTGAGAACAAAGCATTGACCACCAAGACCTTTTC
>CAYUQW010000166.1:0-3336 GCA_964446985.1 uncultured Flavobacteriaceae bacterium | reverse complement strand
TGTAAACACGAAAGGAGCGCGTAAAAATTCCGTAAAGGGTGATATAAATTCCGCCGGTCAGAAACCACCAAAAACCGAATTGCGGATATGCCACACGGTTCATCACGGCTTTGGAGAAAATATACACGTTCGAAACGGCTATAATGGAAAGGAAGGTAAACAAATAGCCTTTTGCTAACGGAGATAATTTCATCGCTCGTATTTTTCGGCCAAGTCAAGGATGAATGCGAATTCCCTCGCCGTATCCTGCAAGGATTTGTATCGTCCCGACGCACCGCTGTGCCCCGATTTCATATCCGTATAAAGCAACGCCAGGTTATCGTCCGTTTTCAGATAGCGCAACTTGGCCACCCATTTGGCCGGCTCCCAATATTGCACCTGGGAATCGTGAAACCCGGTTGTCACCAACAGGTTCGGATATGCCTTTGCTTCAACGTTATCATAAGGAGAGTACGATTTGATATAATCGTAATAAACCTTCTCGTCGGGATTTCCCCATTCCTCGTATTCCCCGGTTGTCAACGGGATGGTCTCGTCCAGCATGGTGGTCAATACATCCACAAACGGAACCTGTGCAACAATGCCTCTGAACAATTCCGGCGCCATATTCATCACTGCACCCATCAATAATCCGCCGGCCGAACCGCCCATAGCATACAAATTCCCGGGCGACGTATAACCTTTATCGATCAAAAACCGCGCAACATCGATGAAATCGAAAAACGTATTTTTCTTTTTTAGCAACTTTCCGTCCTCATACCATTTTCTGCCCAGATATTCCCCGCCGCGGATGTGCGCAATGGCAAAAATAAATCCGCGATCTAGCAACGAAAGCCGGCTTTTGCTGAAATTATCGTCGATGGTGATACCGTAGGAACCATATCCGTAAAGCAACAACGGGTTCCCTGCCAACGGATCGATTTTCTTGTGCCACACCAAGGAAACCGGAATCATCGTTCCGTCACGGCCGGGCGCCCACAAACGTGCCGAACGGTAATTTTCTTTATCAAACCTTCCGTCGGGAATCTCGTCTTCTTTCAGGACCTGGGTTTCGCGGCTTGCCATATCGATTTCCATCACGCTGGCAGGTGTGGTCAGGGAATTGTAAACATACCGCAAACGTTTGGCTTTCATCTCGGGATTCGTACCGATATAGACGGTATAGGTTTCTTCGGGAAAATCGATGTAATAATCGGTTTTTTTGTCGTAATCCAAAATACGGATCTTGGTCAATCCGTTGCGGCGTTCGGTGACGGCCAAAAAATCATTGAAAATATCAATTTCTTCGATGAGCGTATCGGAACGATGCGGCAAGAAATCGTTTTTTAATATCAACCGGTCTTGCAGTTCCGCTTGAACGATACGGAAATTCTCGGCTTGATCGTTTGTTACCACCAAAAACCGGTTGTCTTTGATATGATAGGGATAATATTCGATATTTTTCCGCTTGGGCATCATCAATTTGAAATCGTCGGCATCCGTACCGGCGGGTTTATAGCGGTATTCGGTGGAAGTATTGGCCGATGAAACCAAATAGATATATTTCCTCGTTTTGCTCTTGGAAACGTGGACATCGTATTCCTCGTCGGTTTCTTCGTAAATCAGTTTATCCTCTTCGGGATTCGTACCGATATAATGCTTGAAAACTTTTTCGGATCGTAAAGTGACCGGATTTTTCCTGACATAATAAAACGCCTTTCCGTCTTCTTGCCAAACGATTTGTCCCGTGGTGTTTTCTATAACTTCCGGAAGCAATGCCCCGCTATTGAAATCCTTAATGCGGATAGCATATTGACGTCTTCCTTTGAAATCTTCGGAAAAGGCCAAATACCGGTCATCGGGACTGAATTTCAGGCTGCCGTATTGATAAAAATCGTGTCCTTCGGCGCGTTCGTTGGCATCGAAAAAAATCCGCTTTTCTTCACCTTCTTTCCAACGGAGAAAAACCGGAAAATCCTTGCCCGCAGGATATTTCGTCTGATAAAAATATTCCTCATAGCGATAAGGCACGGATTCGTCTTCATCCTTAATGCGCGCTTTCAGTTCCCGGAACAGTTCTTGCCTGAACGGTTCAAGCGGTTCGGTGACCCGGTCAAAATAGCGGTTTTCTTCTTCAAGATAGGCAATAACATCGGGATTTTCCCTTTCCCGCAACCAGTAATAATAATCGATTCTTCTATCGCCGTGTTTTTCCAGGATTTTCGGAATGCGTTTGGCAACGGGGACTTTGGAAACCTTCTTCATTTTCATAGGTCAAACATAAAATTTGTGCAAAGGTAATTCTTTCAATGAAACGGAAACATATTTAAGATTTTCAAAAATTTTTATACAAATTCAATAATATTGGCACGAATAGCTTAAATAATTCAATATTTTAAATCGGAAAAGGGTATGATTTTTGTTTTGTAACTTAAATAATTAAATTTGTTCGCTAAAATATTTTCAGATGATAAAAAAATATACATTTGTTTTATGGTTATTGGCAATGCTTTCGGGCTATGCACAAGTTTGGAAAACGGATTCGGAAGTAAAAAATGTCTATTTTCATGAACCGCTTCCCGTTCAATATCATATTTATTCCGCATCACATCAAGATATTGTTTCGGCCGTTTGGACAGCGCCTTTTGCCGGTGAAACCGTTGTCAGCAATCATATTTTTTCTTGTCCCGTGGATTTATCCGGCCACACTGAGAATTTCAAGGTTTTCCGCACTAAATATATGGAAGACGGTCTGGCCGCAAAATATCCCGGAATTCGTACCTTCCGCGGAAAGAGCAAATCGGGAAAAGTATTGTATATCACGATCACGCCCCAAAGAATCAACATGGTGGTGATGCGCCCCGGCAAACCCACTTTCCTACTGAAACCCTATGCGGAAAATGCTTGGATAGGTTTCCCGATTGATAAACAACCAATCAAAGATTTCGATTTTGAATGCGACACCGAAGCGGAAGCAGGAAACGATACGCCTCATTTTTATACCGCGTCACGACCGGCTTTTGATGATCAAACGTTGCGGCAATACCGTTATGCCATATCGACAACGGGGGAATTTTCCCAATACACGTTAAACCGTTTGGGCATTTCTTCCTCGGCCAGCGATGCCGATAAAAAAGCGGCCATCGTGGGAGCATTGGTAACGGCCGTAGCCAGGATCAACAGTATTTACGAGAGGGATTTGGCCATAACCTTACAATTGGTCAATAACGAAGACCAAGTCATCTTCCTGGATGCTTCGTCGGACCCGTTCGATAACAGCACCACCCAGATGCAGTCGCTCATTCAAGCAAATCAAACGACTGTGGATAGCCACATAGGAAGTAGCAATTACGATGT
>CAYUQW010000165.1:0-3350 GCA_964446985.1 uncultured Flavobacteriaceae bacterium | reverse complement strand
TGTGCCACCCGGCCCGCTACAAACAGCATTGCCGAAGCATTTTTACACGTCGCTACACAAGCACCGCATCCGATACACGTGGCGGCGTCGAAAGCTTTGTCGGCATCCTTTTTGGGAATGGGAATGGTGTTGGCATCCACCGGACGGCCCGAAGTGTTGACCGAAATAAAGCCGCCGGCTTGTTGGATACGGTCGAAAGCGCTGCGGTCCACCACCAAATCCTTGATGACCGGGAAAGGTTTTGCCCGCCAAGGTTCTATGGTTATCGTATCGCCGTCATTGAAGCGGCGCATATGCAATTGACAGGTTGTCGTCAAGGCGTCGGGACCGTGGGCCTGGCCGTTGATAAACAACGAACACATACCGCAAATTCCTTCGCGGCAATCGTGGTCGAAAGCCACGGGATCCTTTCCTTCGGAAATGAGTTTTTCATTGAGCATATCCAACATTTCCAGGAAAGACATATCGGATTCGACGCCGTCCAGCTTATATTCAACGAAACGTCCTTGATCGTTCCGGTTTTTTTGTCGCCAGATTTTTAATGTAAGTTTCATAATCGATTATTTATAGCTACGGGTTGTGGGAGTTACGAATTCGAATTTAAGCGGTTCTTTGTGCAGAATCGCATCGGTCATATTCACGGCTTTTTCATACCGGTCGTAAGGTCCCGCAGGATATTCCCAAGCGGCCACATAAGCGTAATGTTCATCGTCACGGAGGGCTTCTCCGTCCTCGGTTTGATATTCTTCACGGAAGTGTCCGCCGCAGGATTCATTGCGGTTCAGTGCATCCACGGCTATCAATTCGCCCAGTTCGAGGAAATCCGCCACATAGAAAGCTTTTTCCAGTTCGGGATTGAATTCTTCGTTGGTACCGGGCACTTTGACGTTTTTCCAGAAATCGTGTCGAATTTCACGGATTTGTTCAATGGCTTCCTGCAAACCTTTGGCGTTTCGTGCCAAACCGGCTTTATCCCAAAGAACTTTTCCCAATTTTTTATGGAAATAATCCACGGACTTGGTTCCCTTGTTGTTCAAGAAGAAATTCAATTCTTCCTTCACTTTTTTCTCGGCTTCTTCGAACTCGGGCGTATCCGTGGGAACCTTTCCTTCGCGAATGTAATCAGCCAAATAATCGCCTATGGTATAAGGCAGAACGAAATATCCGTCGGCCAAACCTTGCATCAAAGCCGATGCTCCCAAACGGTTGGCACCGTGATCGGAGAAATTGGCTTCACCTATAACGAACAAGCCGGGCAAATTGGACTGCAAATCGTAATCGACCCAGAGACCGCCCATCGTGTAGTGGTTGGCCGGATAGATCATCATCGGTGTTTCATAAGGATTTTGAGCGGTAATCTTTTCGTACATTTGGAAAAGGTTGCCGTATTTTTGCTCGATGACTTTTCGTCCTAATTCGGTAATCAAGGCCTTCGAAGGATTTTCGATACCTTGAATATGGGCCTGTTCTTTTCCGTATCGTTCGATAGCGGTTTTGAAATCCAAAAATACGGCTTCACCGGTTTTGTTCACGCCGAATCCGGCATCGCAACGTTCTTTGATTGCCCTTGAAGCGACGTCACGCGGCACAAGGTTTCCGAAAGCCGGATAGCGTCGTTCGAGGAAATAATCGCGGTCTTCTTCGGGAATATCGATAGGTTTTTTCTTGCCGGCACGGATGGCTTCGACATCTTCTTTTTTCTTGGGCACCCATACGCGGCCGTCGTTACGAAGCGATTCGGACATCAAGGTCAGTTTCGATTGATGTTCGCTGCTCCGGGGGATACACGTCGGGTGAATTTGCACGAAAGCGGGATTGGCAAAATAGGCTCCTTTGCGGTGTGCACGCCAAGCCGCCGTGGCATTACTTCCCATAGCATTGGTCGAGAGGAAATAGGCATTGCTGTAACCGCCCGAGGCCAGCACAACGGCGTGGGCCGAATGCCGTTCGATTTCTCCCGTAACCAGATTCCGCGTGATAATACCGCGGGCGTGTCCGTCGATAACCACCAAATCGAGCATGACGTGGCGGTTATACATCGTCACTTTTCCGCGGGCGATTTGACGGTTCAAAGCGCCGTAAGCCCCCAACAGCAACTGTTGTCCGGTCTGCCCTTTGGCATAGAAAGTCCGGGATACCAAAACACCGCCGAAAGAGCGGTTATCGAGCAAGCCGCCGTATTCACGGGCAAAAGGCACGCCTTGCATCACCGCCTGGTCGATAATATTGCCCGAAACTTCGGCGAGCCGGTAAACATTGGCTTCCCGCGAACGGTAATCACCGCCTTTGATGGTATCGTAGAACAATCGCCAATCGGAATCGCCGTCGTTTTGATAATTTTTCGAGGCGTTGATACCGCCTTGGGCGGCAATGGAGTGCGCACGTCGCGGCGAATCCTGAAAAGCAAATGCCTTGACATTGTATCCCAATTCCGCCAAAGATGCGGCGGCGGAAGCACCGGCCAATCCCGTTCCCACGACGATGATATCCAGTTTTCGTTTGTTGGCGGGACTGACCAAACGGATTTTATCTTTGAAACGTGTCCACTTTTGGGCCAAATCTCCCTCGGGAATACGGGCCGAAAGCGGTTTTCCTTCTTTTATCTTTATTGTTGACATAACGATTATTTTTTATTTGAAATAGAAATAAACGGCAATGAATGAAAATCCGAGTGCCACAATCCAAGCGAAACACTGTCCGCAGAAGTGAATCGCTTTATAGCATTTCTCACGCGGCATTCCGACCGACTGAAAAGCCGACTCGAAGCCGTGACTCAGGTGAATGCCCAGGGCTATAAATGCCAACACATAGAAAACCGTGTAAACGGGACTTTGGAACAATCCGGTAACCAGTGCGTAATGGTCCGACACGTTGGTTGTCCTGAAAGGAATGTAGTAATTGTAGAAGTGGAACAACAGGAACAAGAGCACGAACAATCCCGTCCAAATCATATTCCGCGAAGCCCAGGAAGCTACGGCGGAACCCTTATATTCGGCATAACCCACGGGACGATTCGCCCGGTTTTTCAATTCCAGGTAAATCCCCATGGAAATGTGAAAGATAAATCCCAAAAACAGAATGGGCTCCATAATCCTTATAAAAGGATTGGTTGCCATAAAATGGACCGCTTCCTCAAAGGTTTCTTTCCCGCCGAATACCATTGTCAAATTGATACTCAAATGAACAATGATAAAAGTAATGAGAAAAAAACCCGAAAGCGCCATGGCAATTTTCTTGGCAACAGATGTTTTTAACATAATGCGTTATTTTGGTTTTGTTCAAAGGTAGGTTTCTTTCAACGATATTTTTATGATAAAAATCAATGTATCCTTATTAATAAAAAAGGAGAT
>CAYUQW010000164.1:0-3374 GCA_964446985.1 uncultured Flavobacteriaceae bacterium | reverse complement strand
ATTTGGCCGAGGGTGCATACTTTGACCGTTTCCATCATTTCTTCGAAAATATTTTTGTTCTTGAAAGCGGCTTCCTGTAACTTTCGCAAGGCTTTGGGGCATTCGTCCTTGTAGGTTGCATACATATTCCTTACCGTGCGTACCTGTTGCTGTTTTTCCGCTTCGGTGGCACGGATGACTTCGCCCGGAACCTGAATTTTCACTCCGTCTTTCGGAAGGAACGTGTTCACACCGATTATCGGTAATTTTCCGCTGAGTTTCAATTGTTCGTAGTACAGGCTTTCTTCCTGGATTTTACTGCGCTGATACATCGTCTCCATGGCACCCAATACGCCGCCGCGGTCCGTTAACCTGTCAAATTCGGCATAGACGGCTTCTTCCACCAAATCGGTGAGTTCTTCGATGATGAAGGAGCCTTGCAACGGATTTTCGTTTTTGGCCAAGCCCAATTCCTTGTTGATAATCAATTGAATGGCCATAGCCCGCCGGACGCTTTCTTCCGTTGGTGTGGTGATGGCTTCGTCGTAGGCATTGGTGTGCAGCGAATTGGTGTTGTCATAGATGGCATAAAGCGCCTGTAAGGTCGTACGGATATCGTTGAAATCGATCTCTTGGGCATGGAGGGACCGTCCGCTGGTTTGGATATGGTATTTGAGCATTTGCGAACGCTTGTTGGCCCCGTATTTTTCCCGCATAGCCTTGGCCCAGATCCGGCGCGCAACACGGCCTATAACCGAATATTCGGCATCCATACCGTTGGAGAAAAAGAACGAGAGATTGGGCGCAAAATCATCGATATGCATGCCGCGGGAGAGATAGTATTCCACATAGGTAAATCCGTTGGCCAGCGTGAAAGCCAATTGCGTTATGGGATTGGCGCCGGCTTCGGCAATGTGATAGCCCGATATGGAGACCGAATAAAAATTGCGCACGTTATTACGGATGAAATATTCCTGGATATCGCCCATCAGGCGCAGGGAAAATTCCGTGCTGAAAATGCACGTGTTTTGTGCCTGATCTTCTTTGAGGATATCGGCTTGTACGGTTCCGCGCACGCGGGAAATGGTCTCGGCTTTGATTTTGTTGTACACTTCCGGCGGAAGGATTTCATCGCCCGTTACACCGAGAAGCAGAAGCCCCAGACCGTCGTTTCCTTCGGGGAGTTCACCGTGATACCGGGGACGTTCCAAACCGCGTTTGTCGTATTTTTCTTTCAGCTTTTCTTCAACCAGATGTTCCAATTTGTTTTCGCGAATATATTTTTCGCATTGCTGGTCGATAGCGGCGTTCATAAAAAATGCCAACATCATCGGTGCGGGGCCGTTGATGGTCATAGAGACGGAAGTTTTCGGGTCGGCAAGGTCGAAGCCGGAATACAATTTTTTGGCATCGTCCAGGCAGCAGACCGATACGCCGGAATTCCCGATTTTACCGTAGATATCCGGGCGTTCATCGGGATCGTTTCCGTAGAGGGTTACGCTGTCGAAAGCGGTTGAAAGTCGTTTGGCCGGCATTCCGAGACTGACATAATGAAAACGCCGGTTGGTCCGTTCGGGCGTTCCTTCGCCGGCAAACATACGGGTCGGATCTTCGCCTTTGCGTTTGAACGGATAGATTCCTGCCGCATAAGGAAATTCACCCGGCACGTTTTCTTTTAGTATCCATCGAAGCAAATCGCCCCAAGCTTCGTATTTGGGCAGCGAAATTTTCGGCAGTTGCAGATGCGAAAGCGTTTCGGTGTGCGTTTCCACTTCGATGGTCTTGTTTCGCACGCGGTAACGGAATACCGGCTCGCGATAGCGCTTGACGGTTTCGGGCCATTGCAGAATTTTTTCCCAGTTATCGGGATGCAATTGCTTTTTCAATTCCTTGAATTTCGCAATCAGATTCCGCAAGGCCGCTTGAACGGTCTCGTCCTTTACATCCTTCAAAAAACCTTCGTCGATGCCGTGTTCGTTTAATTCTACCGGTACGGGTGCGAGAATTTCAATGGATTTATAGAGGGAATATAATTGTTGTGCCAAATCCGCTTGCCGGTCGGCCCATTCGTGGTAGCGCCGGTTATTTTCGACGATTTCGGACAGGTAACGTACGCGCTTGGGAGGGATGATATACTGTTTTTTCCGGTTTTCGTCCGCAGGTTTGAAATCGCTTTTGAAGCCCGCGCCGGTTTTTTCGTTGATTTTTTCGATGAGCGCCATATAAAGCCGGTTGACTCCGGGATCGTTGAATTGGGATGCAATGGTGCCGAAAACGGGCATTTCGTCGAGGGATTTCTCGAAAAGCAAATGGTTGCGTTGATATTGTTTTCGTACGTCGCGCAAAGCGTCTTCGGCGCCGCGCTTATCGAATTTGTTGATGGCAATCAAGTCGGCAAAATCCAACATATCGATTTTTTCCAACTGGGTGGCCGCTCCGTACTCGGGCGTCATAACATACAGGCTGACATCGGAAAAATCCACGATGTGCGTATCGGATTGACCGATACCGGAAGTTTCCAGGATAATCAGGTCGAATTCGGCGGATTTGAGAATATTCAAAGCGTCTTTGACTTTGGGCGAGACGGAGACATTACTCGTACGGGTAGCCATCGAGCGCATATAGACGTGCGGGTGGACGATGGAATTCATACGAATACGGTCGCCAAGCAAAGCGCCGCCGGTTTTTTTCTTCGTAGGATCCACGGAGATAATGCCGAGTTTTTTATCGGGAAAATCGAAGAGAAAGCGTCGCACGAGCTCATCCACCAGCGAGGATTTTCCCGCACCGCCGGTGCCCGTGATACCGAGTACGGGGATATGTTTTTCCCGGGCATATTCTTCGATCTCCGCGAGAATTTTCCGGTGTCTTTCAGGGAAATTTTCCGCTCCCGATATGGTACGTGCGATCTTGCCGTAGTCCTGTGCTTTGAGTTCACCGGCGTGTTTCACGGGAATATCTTGCCCAACGGGAAAATCGGAACGTTGCAGCAAATCGTTGATCATCCCTTGCAATCCCATTTTCAGGCCGTCATCGGGCATATAGATTTTCTCGATACCGTAGGCTTCCAGTTCCTCAGCTTCTTCGGGGAGGATGGTTCCGCCGCCACCGGCAAAAATTTTGATATGTCCGGCTCCTTTTTCCTGCAACAAATCGTGCATATATTTCAGAAATTCCACGTGCCCGCCCTGATACGACGTGATCGCAACGGCTTGCACGTCTTCCTGTATGGCGGCATCCACGATTTCGTGCACACTCCGGTTGTGTCCCAAATGGATAACTTCCGCGCCGGTACGTTGAATGATCCGTCGCATAATATTGATGGCGGCGTCGTGGCCGTCGAAAAGAGAGGCGGCCGTTACAACACGGATTTTGTTCTTGGGTTTATAAGGTTG
>CAYUQW010000163.1:0-3488 GCA_964446985.1 uncultured Flavobacteriaceae bacterium | reverse complement strand
GAAAATTTGCTTCAACACGGAAAAACCGATATGGAAATCCTGAACGAACAGGTTTTCAAAAATATTTTGAACATCGAAAATATGCGGAATACAAACCGCATCACCTATTGCGAGGGCAAAACCAATATCAAATGCCTGACAAAAAAAATCAACAAAGGCGAATGCAAGGCGGGATTTTTTATGCACGAGCTTGATTTCGAAGAAATCAAAGCCAAAGCCGATGCCGGGGAAACCCTCCCGCCCAAAAGTTCCTATATCGAACCCAAACTACTGAGCGGACTGTTTGTTTACGAATTTTAAAATTCTTGCTTGTCAAGCGTTAATCGACTTCTTGAATATGGATTTGCACATCTCCGATACCGGTTTCCCGTATATAAACCAATAATTTTTCCGCCACGTCATAACCGGCTTCCTGCAATAATTGCCCGTAAGTCGCAATCTGAACACGGTGTTCCGGGAGTGATTCGCCCGTCTTGTAATCTATCAGGCTCAAAGTTTTACCGTCCGGTTGCATCACGATACGGTCCGGCCTGTGGATTTGTTTGCCGTGAGCAATGCTCCGCTCGTTCAGTATGCGTCCCGGAGGTGAAAAAAACCTTGTTAACTCGGGATGAGACACAACTTTTTCTATCATACCGGCTATTATTTCCGCTTCTTCTTCTCCGTGCTCCCTTATGATTTCACGACGGATTTTATCCAAATCGTCCCGGTATTTTATTTTTCCCAAATAATGATGCACCAAAACCCCGAACCGCACCGGCTCCCGCCTCGTTTCCGACCACAATTCCCAATTTTTAACGTTGATTTTCAGTCGATTATCGTTTTCGGGACTGATATAAATTGCCGCCGGATCGTATGATTCGAAATCCGTTTCTTCTTTTGCTCCTGTTGACCGGTGCGAAGGAATTTCTTCATCCGATCGCCACAGCATTCGGCCGGAATCAAAGGAGGGATCGTGTTCGAAATGATCGATAATTTCTTGTAGCAATGCCGGTTTGTTTGTTTTGTAGAAGGGCATCCAATAGAATTGTTCTTCCGGCCTCGTGAAGGCCACATACATCCGGTTCAGGGCATCAAAACGCGTTTTCATCGTTTCGGCATCGAGGACTTTTTTCTTTTCTTCGTCGAAAATCGCCCATTTTTTCAGATTGGCCGCCGTTACGGGAATAAAAGGTACGCGCTTGCGCCATTCCGGAGGCGATTCGACCCAAATCAAATCCCGCAATTTCGGATTCAACGCCCCGGAAGCATAGGTATAAAAGACAACGGGAAACTGCAATCCTTTGGCTTTGTGCACGGTCATTACGCGGATGGCACGCACGTTGGCTGGCATCGATATGCTCTGAACGCCCAATTCGTTTTCCCAATAGGCCAAATACCTGACCGGTTCGGCATCGGATTCGGGCAATTTGTTGATTTGCGATAAAAACGTCCGCAGATAAGCTTTCTCACTGCCGTCATCCAAGGCCAACGTACGTATCAAAGCCGAAAAAAAGCCGGATAAATTGAGCGTGTTTATGCCGGGCGACACTTCTCCGCCAAGCCGGCGTATCAAATCCTCAAAAGAATTTCCCTTGGCCGCTTCAATCCCGCGGGCGTCGAGCCGTTGATTCCGGATGGCCGAAAACAACCTGAAAATTTCGGGCAAAAGCGTGTCGTCTTGTTGCAAACGATAACGGAAAAGCAGGTGAAGTAATTGCAATTTGGTGGAATTGTTAAGCTTTAAATGGTTTTCGCTCAATACTTTATGACCTTTCCCGGTCAAAAAGGCCGCGACGTTATCAACTTGATCGTTCGTGTCGGTCAGAATGCAGATATCTTGTGGCTCGAAGCCTTTTTCCGTGAGTAAAATATCGATTTTCCCTGCCAGTTTTTCCAAAAAAGCCGTTTCGTCATCAGACCGGTCCAAATCCAACTCGACATAACCGTCGAAATCTTTTTGCGGTGTCTGTGAAACATTTTCCGGCGAATAAACCCGCCTGTAATTATCCGGCAACGCGTATTTTCCGGCCAGAAAAGGAAAAAACCGGTTGTTGAAATTCACGATTTTGCGACCGCTTCGCCAATTATCCGTCAAGGGAATGATGCTTTTCCCGATATGTTGCCCGAAAGGATTCGTTTTCTGTGTCAATGCAATGAATTGCTCGGGATCACCGCCGCGAAAACGGTAAATCGACTGTTTCGGATCGCCGAATAAAGCCAGTCCCGCCTGCGGATATGCGGGCTGACGGGCAAAAGCTTCCGCAATCAACGGAATCATATTGTGCCATTGAATGACGGACGTATCCTGGAATTCGTCAATAAAAAAATGATTGAGTTTTTCGCCCAGACGCCAATAAATGAACGGCGCGCTGCTCTCTTCGACCACTTCGCTTACGATTTTGTTGAAATCGGAAATAAAAATCAAATCGTGCTCATTCTTGAATTCCTCCACCGCCTTGGCAATGACCGAATAAATCCCCAGGGGATTTAAGCCGCTCAGAACAATGCTTTTTTGCTTGCGTGCATAGATATGCGATTGTAATTTTTCCGCCGAACGCCGGATGGCAAGCAATTCGTCCTCCGGTATCGATTTCCCTTTTTTGGTCAAATTTCCCGATAGTAATCGCGGAAAACTTTTATTGTCGAAAATTTTATCGAATTGTTTATTAGTCAAATGAACGACGGCTTTTTTCAAATTGTTGAAATTGGAAATCTCTTTTTCATACGTTTGAATTTTCCTTAGCAAAGCCTCCGCCGCTTCGACGATAATTTTATCCTCGATGGTGATTTGTTTAACCAATTCTCCGCGCAAATCCCGCAATTCCTTGGCATCGATCTTTTGCAATTCGCGAACAACGGGATAATACGGATCCGAAATAATGAAATAAGGGATGTTTTGTTTCAAATCCCGTCCGATATCCCAATGGCGGCCTTCGGCCAATTTTTCCAATACCAATTTTTTCAAATAGGAAAAAAGCGGATGTTTCCTGTCGATTTTTTCGATACTGTCGTCGATAATTTCGTCGATGCGCTCCTTGACGTTCATTTCCACGTTCGCCGACAGGGCTACATTCAGTTCCCGGGCAAAACGGCGGATAATGCGATAGGTAAACTTGTCGATGGTCGAGAAGGAAAGTTTGTCGTAATGAAACAAAATCTCGTCCGCCAGCCGGCGACTTCGTTCCTTCCATTGTTGTTCGGACAAATTAAACTTCCCGGTTAATTCCTCGGATATTTCATCGGTGCCTCCCTTTGCATAGAAATGTAATTTTTCCAACAACCGGCTTTTCATTTCGTTGGCCGCTTTGTTGGTGAACGTAACGGCCAGAACACGTTCGACGGGAACGGAATACCGGGGATTATAGAACAGCTTGATCAATTCTTTGACCAGGTTATAGGTTTTCCCCGACCCCGCCGAAGCGCTGAAAATCCTGAAAGGTTTGTTGTCTCCTTGCATATATGGATTGAAAAATCTACCAACCGCCGCTGGCTCCGCCGCCGCCGAA
>CAYUQW010000162.1:0-3494 GCA_964446985.1 uncultured Flavobacteriaceae bacterium | reverse complement strand
TTTAACCGGTCGGCTTGACTGTATTGCCAAGGTGCACCGTTGTTTTCGATATTGGTAAACATCATATTCAGTTCGGAAGGCGCGGCGCTTTCTTCCATGACCAAATATTGCCGCAATTGAACGATGATATCCAACGGGTCGTTTTCCACGGGGCATTCTTCCACGCAAGCGTTACAAGTGGTGCATGCCCAGATTTCTTCCTTGGAAATATAGTCGAATAAGGATTTGCCGTCGTCTTCGAACTTGCCTTTTTTATCGATGATTTTACCGACTTCTTCGGTACGGTCGCGCACATCCATCATAATTTTACGGGGGGATAATTTTTTTCCCGTACTATTGGCAGGACAAACATCGGAACATCGGCCGCATTCCGTACAAGTGTAGGCATTGAGGATATTGACCCATTTCAGATCGAAAATGTCTTTGGCACCAAATCTTTCGGTTGGCTCTTCTTCCGTGTTTTCAGTAGCGGCATACGGATCGGCATTGGGATCGAGCATCAATTCCACTTCCTTTTTCACGCTTTCCAGAACATCCAATTTGCCCAACGGGGGAAGTTTGGCATAAAACGTATTGGGAAAAGCCAAAAGTATATGATAGTGTTTGGATATATAGAGATAGTTCAAGAAAATAAGAATGCCGACAATGTGCACCCACCACATGGATTGTTCGATAGTTTCCAGGGTATGCGGGTTATTGGGCAAGATATTATACAGCCAATGGCTTACGGGAAAACTGCCGGCTTTTTGATATACATGTAAATGTTGTAATTTATTATCGGCGCCGTTCATAATCAAGAAAGCCGACATCAGAACAAATTCGAAATAGAGAATGAGATTGGCATCCTTTTTCGGCCAGCCTTTCATTTCGGGCATTTGAAAACGCCACAATTTGATGACATTCCTTCGTATCCAAAACAAGGTAACGGCAATAATCACGAGAATGGCCAGAATTTCGAAGGAGGCAATCAGGAAATTATAAAATCCGCCCATAAATTTCAATACGCGATGCGTGCCGAAAAGGCCGTCGATAATGATTTCGATAACTTCTATGTTGATGATGATAAATCCTAGATATACGGCCAAATGGAGTAGGGCGGGAATAGGACGTTTGAACATTTTTTTCTGACCGAAGGCCTTCAAGAGCATATTTCGCCAGCGTTCGTTTTTCCTGTCGGAGCGATTATAGGGACGTCCCAATTTGATATTTCTAATGGTTTTACGGAGATTGTAGGCAAAATATCCTATACCGGCCGCTAAGATTATCGCAAATAAAATATTGTCGATATAATTCATTGCTATTGATTTTTCTCGTCTTTACGTCCGAAAACGGAAAAATGGACATAGCGTTTCGGATGTTGCTTCAAATCCGTTAGCAAGGCATTGAGGTTCTGTAAAGTGCTATTGAGTTCATTATAGAGGCGCTCATCCTTGCTCAGCTTGCCCAATGTTCCTTTTCCGGATTGTAAATCTTTTAAAATGTTATTCAGATTTTCCGTGCTTTTTGTCAGATTTTCCAGAAGTTGTTCCCAGTCGTTTTTGGCCAATTGTCCTGTGATTTTTTCAATGTTTTTTCCGCTTTGGTCAAAACTGTTCAAGGTTTCGCGGATGGTTTTCCTGTTTTCTTCGACCAATGCTTGCGAAGTTTCGGTCAGTTTGTTCAATTTCCGGGTCAGCGCATTGATATTGGCAATGCTTTGTTTCAGATTGTTTTTGTTGGTATCGTTCAGTATGCTGTTGAAATTTTTCACCAACCTGTTGGTATTGAAAATCAATTGATCCAATTGCTCTTTGGTATTTCCGATAATTTCCGTCAGGCCCTGTTCGGTCGAACTTTGCAAGGTGTCGCCGTCTTTGGCGGGCTCGGGGGAAAAGCCGGGGTCGAGCACCAGATTTTTGCTTCCCAAAATACCGCTTCCTTCGATTTTGACTCGCGAGTCTTTGGGGATGAAATAATCGCTGTCGATATTGATTGTCAAGAGAATTTTTTGGTCACCGTTGATAAACTTCATCCGGGAAATATTGCCGATGTTCAGGCCTTTCAGTTTGACGGGAGTCGATTCGTCGATACCGTCCACATTGTCAAAAACGGCGTAAAAAGTGTGATATTTTTTGAGTATGTCTTTGCCTTTCAAAAAGTTGTATCCCCAAATAAAGAGGATTATTGCCAGAATGCCGAAAACGGCCGTTTTGATTTCACGATTGGTTGTTATGTTCATTTTGACATTGCTTCGTTCATATCCGTAATGCAATATTAATTATTTTCATTCAGAACGGGAAATAAAAAAAGCGGAAAACTTTCCGTTTTCCGCCTTTTTCCCGGTTAACAGTTTATTTTAGTTGATGTGAAAAGCCGTAACTTGAACTTCGCCTCCGGCTTGCACCGTTACGCTCGTGTCCGATGTCAATTCGGTTCCGTCTTGTGCTTTCGCGTGAACCGTATAAGTTCCCGGAGGTAATGCCAGTAGGGTGAAATTGCCGTTGGCGTCCGTGTAGGTGGTAACATCGTCGGCATCGCCGTCACCGTCCAAATCGTCATTGGCTTCGACGTAAACTTCGGCAAAAGCATAGGTTTGGCCGTTGGCATCCGTAACGGTTCCGGTGATATTTCCGGCTTGAGACATATCGACGGCACGGAAATCGGGATCGAAGTCGTTCAGTCCCAAAATTTGGGCTACGTTAGTGATGATATCCAAACCGTTGGTGTTGAAATCAAGACTTTCGGCCAAATCGAAATCGAGGAGGAGTTCGGCACTTCCGTTGTTGGCTACGTGCAATTCGGGTTTGATATCGGAATCGGCCGTGATACCGCCGTTAAAATTCATTGTGAAATGACGCGAATCCGTAAGGGTTACATCTACCGAAGTTATGGTGACTTTTACTTCGTCATAATCGCCGGCGGGAAGGGTGGTAATTTGTAAACTCGCTGTTTGTCCGTTGGTCAGTCCGGCAATATTGTAGGTTCCTTGTCCGTCAAAAACGGTAATATATTCATCCGTTTCGGCATTTTTGAGTTCAACTTTACCGATCGTTACATCCACACTTGAAATGAATGGAAAAGTAACCGGATCATCCGTTAGTTTGACTTGGACTTCACCGGAAGGGGTTTTCTTTTTACAGCTGAATAGTGCTAGCGTCAACATTAGCATTGTCATCAAAACAGGAAGGATCTTTTTTGTTGTTCTCATAATTTGAAATTTTTTATATAGTTTATCCAATCAAAAATTATGCCATCTTTATAAAGAAATATATGTTACATTATTGTTTTTTTTCAAAGAAATATTTATTTTATTGATATATATTTCTTTTATTGTTTATTTTATTGTAAAATCTATAAAGTTTTTTTAGTAAAATAAAACTTCCTTTACCGGCATTTTTCTTATGCCTGATTTTTCGGATGGTTTTATTAAATTTTTGTATTTGAATTAATGCCTCTCTGTGGCGATTGGGATAATCCTTATCGACAAATAACTGATGATTTCTCAGGACGGTAAA
>CAYUQW010000161.1:0-3514 GCA_964446985.1 uncultured Flavobacteriaceae bacterium | reverse complement strand
AGGACATTCTTTTTTCTTACAGGCGTTGGTTGAGAAAACCAAACCGGCCAAAACGAAGAGCAATAAGATTTTTTTCATGGTCGATAAATTTTAGGGTTAATTCTTGAACAAAGATAAAGAAAAATTACTCAAATTAAAAATTAATGAAAATTCTTTCTTTTTATATGATTAAACCGGATTTTCTCAATAAAATCTGAGATATGAGAAAATTATTCTTTATTCGGGTTTATCAAAAGCTTTCGTATCGATTTGATCATCTGAAGGATTGAGAATGACCTTATCCGTATGACTTTCGCGAATAACTTGTCCGTTCATTTTTATCTGCGAGGTAAACGGCATTTTGATTCCGTCCACTTCCTTATAATCTTTTAAATAAGTTTCGATTGTTTTTCCGTCCGGCGTGTTAACAACCATTATTTCAAGCAAATGATTTTTTGGATTAAAATAATAATCAATCGTATTTCCTTTTTCGTTTTTGTATTCGGCTACTTCATACGTTATGCTGTCTTTTTCCTTTGTGCCGAGATATTTATAATTCTTATCGGTATAATTTTCGGCTTCACTGAACAGGTTTTTGCTTTTTTCGCTGATAGCTTTCACTTTTTCAGGGTCCAGATCATCATAGCCCATTTGTTGATTCATTACAAATCCTTTACCGTCTTTAACGGCATAAACGATAAGATCCATGCCCATCATATTCATTTTCATATAGGTGTTGCCCTTTCTGTCGGCATAGGTTTCGCTTTTGATTTCTTGCCCCATTTGTTTTGCGGTGCTTTTTACCAGTATGGATTTAACTTCGGAAAGTTTTTCTTTTCCGCCAATAGCTTTGGCGTATTGATCGAACAATTTAACGGCTTTTTTGTCTTGTGCAAACGAAAAACTCAGGGTTAATCCGAGAATTAGAATAAAGATTTTTTTCATAAGTGATAAATTTTAGAGGTTAATAATTAATGAATAATAAATTTATGCCAAATATACGTTGTTTTTTTGTTATTTTTATCGGTTGCTATCATATGATGAGACAGCCAATAGCCTTTTGTGTTACGAAAATCCATAAAATCCAAGGCAAATAATATGCCGTTTTCGTTATATTTTTCCCATTTGACGGGGAAACCGGTTTTTTTGTCGAAATAAAAGCGCCATTCGTATCGTCCGTCGCGTATTACAATATTATTTACCTCAACCCCGTTGATTTTACGGATGTCGATTTGATGAAACGGGATATTTTGTCGTATGTAGTAGCCAAAAATACCTCCAAGGGGGTCAACGGTAAATTTGTGTAATTCTTCGGCCAAATGGGTTTCGTTTTTGACCGGCGGACGGTTATCCAGTAAGATAATCCGGCCGGCATTGTATCGGACCGGGAAATATTTTTGTCCTCCGTATGCCAACGAAATGCTTAGCAGACTGTTTTTTTTGACCGAAAATTGTATGGGAATTTTCCGGTTTCCGTCAATGTATGTGCCTATGGCCTTGATTTCTTCCGGAAGGTTTTTCCCCGAGGGATTTACGGCAGAAAGAAAATGTTGGTAAATTTGGGTTGCTTTTGTTTTTTCAATAGAAGAATAATGATTGACAGCTTGCTTCGCCTGTTGTGGGCGAACTTGATTGTGAGATGATTTGCATGAGAACAAAATCCAAAAGAGAACAAAGGAAAATGATAAACTTTTACGCATTAAGGACAATGTCTTTAATCAATTTGGCAAATGTTTCTTTGTCGGCATTATTTTTTATGGCGGATACGGCTGTTTCGAAAATCAACTCCATTTTATCGGGAGGGAATCCCAACCCTATCACCGACCTTTTCAGAATACGCAATTCTTTATCGTTCAGATGACCGTCGGCATAGGCAAGTTTTGTCAGTTCATAAAGTTGTGAAATTCTATCGTCCAATGTAAACGGTGTTTCGAGCGCGTATTTACTGTAATTCTTGCGAAGATATTGGAGTGTTTTTTCGTCTTCCAGCCCGTATTTTTCAGCAACTTTGACAATGGTTTGCCATTCTTTTTCGTCCAATTGGCCGTCGGCATAAGAGAGTTTAATCAATGTGGCCAGCAAAGAAATATGTTGGCGATATTCTGCATTGGCAATGGCATCGAAAATACTCATAAATTTTATGTTTTTACAAATTTAAGAAAAATCGTCCTTTTTCCAGGTTAATCTTTTTCTCCGCCCGGTTTTCTTGTATCGATATGCGGGACATCGGGTTCGTCGGATTTATAGGCTTCGGGGTTTTCGGCTATTTTATTTAATTCCTTGACGATTTGTTCGATTTCATCGTCAGAGAAATTTTTTTCTTTGCAAGCATCTTCGAGTGTTCCCCAGATAGGTTCACCGCAACGAATACATTTGATACCGCGTACACGTAGGAATTCTTCGGCGAAGGGATAATCTTCCACCAAATCTTCTATGGTAATGTCTTTTGTTATGGCCATTTGTTTTACATTTTAACAACAAAAATACAAGAAAAAAGGGAATTTTTCATTTTGAAAGAATTGGAATTCATGCTTGAATATATGTTCATATCTCATGGATTTTACGGGAAAGTTCCCCGGAAAAGCTTAGTTTTGTAGCGGTAAAACCGTAAGTTGTTTGTTATGATTAATATTTTTGAAGAGCGAAACAGAAGGGAAAAACGGAAGAAACGTTTAATGTTTTTCGGGTTTTATGTGTTGGTTCCTTTACTGTTCGCTTTGTTGATTTCGACAGCCAAGACAAAGCATCCCATATGTCTTTTCAATTGGTTTTGCGCTCCCGCCCAAGGACATATCCTACGCAAAACGCTGATTGTTTACATCTATATTTTAATTGTGGCGGTCGGGTTGATATATACTTACAAAGGTATTGAGGCTTTGGCCCGTAAGAAAAATCATATTCGATTGTTCCAATATATTCTGATTGCCGTTCCGTTGGTTTTTTCCGCAATTATTTTTATGGTCGAAAAGCATTTGACTTTCAAACATTATTTCTTTATGATTCTTTTCGGTATTTTTTCCGTCGTGGGATTATTGCTGATAGAATTACGCAAAAAATAAAAAAGCCGCCCTTTTGCAGGGGCGACTTCCTTATTAAATGCAATCCTTTTTTCAGGGTGTATATTGATATTTGAAAGTGAAAGCGTCGCCTATTTGGTTTCCGCTGTTGTCCACTTCATAAATTTCAATGGTATATTCGGCTTGTCCGTTTGCGAAGTGGTTGATAAAATGGATTTCGCCGGGTTGTGAAGTGGCATTTCCGTTCAAATCAAAGGTGCCGTTCTGCGGATATGCAGTTCCCTGTTGCATTCCTATGTAGCAATTCCCGAAACAGAACTCCATATCTTGTCCCGACGCCCCGCTGACGGAAATCAGCTTGGTTTTCAAATGAATGGTCGATGCGGAGGTATTGGTAATCAGTAAATTGAGTATGCCTCCTTGCGGAGCGGCGGTTCGGAAAGTGAAGGTATGATTGTTTTCCACCTTATTGCCCGTTTCGTCCTTCACGACAAAATGCGCACTTTGTTCTTCTCCGC
>CAYUQW010000160.1:0-3515 GCA_964446985.1 uncultured Flavobacteriaceae bacterium | reverse complement strand
AAGCGTAACTTTGGACTTGTCAATAATGTTGCCGCAATAATATTTTCCGTCGAGACTAATAAGTAAAAGTAACGTATCCATCTGCAAATCGGTGATTTGATATTCACCGAAAGGCGGCAAACCCAAATCATCCAATGCATTTTCCAATTCATTGGTCAACCGGCTGAATATAGCCGTGTACTTCTCATTCGGATTGTAAGTTACCAATGATAATCCGCTTTCTTTTTCCCAAACGTTAGCCGACAACAAAGCTTCGCCCAATTCTTCCTTAAAATGGTCAATTGCTCCTTGTAACTTCTTAATGTTCATAGTTATATTGTTTTTTTAAAATTAAAGTTTCTCAATCGTCATAATAACAAAAGTCTGATTTAATAACTGATACGCCACTTCCCCGAAAGTGATAGGCCCCGACAAATTTCCCGTTTTCTTACCTTCCAGTTCTCCATAGAGATAATTCAGGATACAATTACAGGCAAATTGACTGTTTATCTCGGCATATTCTTGAAGTCTTTCACCGAATGCCCGCTCGTAATTACGAATGGGTTTGGCAAATTTATAAATTTTATCATTAAAAACAGGTGCGTAAAAACTGACAATTCCATGCTCGTCATCCACTTCCTTGATGCTGACATTTATCGATGCACCGGTGTAATCGGCCACCAAAGGCAATTTGGTATCAATATGATTTTCCTTGATATATTTGGCAAAATTCTTTTCTTCCCCGTCAATCAAACAATTGACCACATCGAAATTATCGGTAAAAAACCGAATTTCAGGACTTTCGGGATCTTGTTCGAAAATATTGACAATCTCCAATTGCGCAAACATATTTTCAGGCAACTTTACGTGTATGGCTACGGCTTTATTATCATAAGCGGAAGCCTTGGTGCCATCAAACACTTTCGGAATATCCAGTGAATTCAAATCGACACCGGAAACCCAACCGACCACCGGATTATTGTATAGATTTTCCATGTCCTGCGCCTTGATGGCAAAAGATTTGTGTACTTCGGTCAATGCAGGTATGATCAAAAAAGTAAATCCGTTATCAAATCCATCTCCGAGGAATGTTTCTATATTATCGGCATCGTAGGTTTTGATGATAAAATCTTCGGCATCTTTCCCGAGAAAATTCACGTTGATAAGATCCTGGGTAAAAATATTCTTTTCCTTATCCATAAAATACGGAATCGTTCCGGCTACCCAATTTCCTTCCGGCAATTGTGCAAGCAAACGCTCGTCTCCTGCCAAAGACATCAGGTAACCTTGCTTGATAAAATCCGCAACTTGTTCAACAGGATACAGCTTGTTTTCCAGTATATTTTCTTTCATATGTTCATTATTTACATCCCGAATAAGCGTTGAAAAAAGGATTTTTGGGTTTTGTTTTGAGACGATTTTTGTTGACGAATCCGTTCCAAACGTTGTTTTTCTTCGTTTATTTTCTTTTGTAAAACTTCCCGGTTTAATTCTTTTGACGTTTTTGTTTTACTGAATAAAACTTTTTTGGATTGTTCCGGTTTACGCAATTTTCCACCTGAAACCGTATTTACCGGCTTTTTAACTTGTATTTGCCCCGTTTCCGTGATATTGCCCCTCTTATCTACGGGACCGGTTTCCTTTAAATCCGTTTTGCCGGTTTCTTCCACCATACGCTCTTTTTGTTGCATCTGCATACGTCTCATTCTTTCTTTGGCCAATTTTTCTTCCAATTCCAATTGTTTTCGCCGGATACGTTTCTCCCTTTCCAGCAATTCTTTTTTTATTCGTTCCAACTCGGATTTTTCGGTATCTTCCTTCGCCTGCTTCACAGGAGACTGAACACTCGCCTCCGCAACAGGTTTTTCTTTCCCGTTATCGACAGCAACTTCATCTTCGGTTTTAAATTCCTCCAAACTACCGAAAATACTGATGATATCTTCGTCCATATATTTGGCCCTGCTGAATTTGACAGCCAATTCGTATAAATCTTTAACGGCCTCGTCCAAATCCTTTTTCCCTGTCTCAACCAAACGGCGAGACTGGGTGACTTTCATCTGGAAGAAAAAATTCTTCAACTTGGGATTTATTTCCCCTGTCAGTAACTGACGCCATTCTTTACGCTCGGGATTAGGAATGATTCTCATAGTGTTTCAAGGTTTTGATTTACCAAGGCAAATATAAAAAAAATTTAAAAACTAAAAAAAAATTATTGTCAAACTTATCCGACAACACTTTTACTAATTTTTCAAAAAAAATATACCGGCCTTATTAGGCAGTTCGAATAAACCCTTACCGTCACATCTTAATATTTTTTATAAATAAACGACAAGCATTATTTTTATTTGATTATTAAAAAAAATTCAATAAAATTAGATGTAAATAAATATAGTTTTTATACGAAAAACAAACGAAAATTTTATTTTTTTTAACGTTATAAAAATTAATTAGGTTTATTATTTTATAGTTACATCCGTAAATAAAATACAAATCGTTTATTTTTGTTAGCACAAAGTATGCTTATGTTTACAATTGCCTTCTATAATCTCGAAAACTTTTTCGATACTATCGATGATCCCAATACGGATGATGATGATTTCACACCCCGTGGTATAATGCATTGGTTCTATAAACGCTATCGCAACAAGCACAGGAAAATTGCCAAAACAATTCTTCGCATAGGAAAAAGGGAAACCCGCAAACCGCCCGTATTGATCGGCTTGGCCGAAGTGGAAAACGACACGGTGCTGGACGATTTAACCAAAGAACTTCAACGCAAAGGATATACTTACCGGTATGTTCATTATGAATCCGCCGACCGCCGGGGAATGGACACGGCACTTTTGTATAACCCGGACTTCTTTCGTATTTCCTATAGCAAACCTTATCCGGTAGAACTGAGAAACAATGCGGACGAACCTTATTTTACACGGGATATTCTCTATTGCCGCGGCGAATTAACCGGGGAACCGGTCCATATTTTTGTCAATCATTGGCCTTCGCAAAGGGAAGGCTATCTGGAATCGGAACACAAACGCAAAAAAGCCGCCGAAAGGCTGAAAGAACAAATCGATTTCCTGCGATACACGGAACCGGAAGCCAACATTATCATTATGGGAGATTTCAACACCAATCCCGACGATATTATTTTCCGTGAAATGTTCAAAGGTTTCACGAATTTTGCCTTGCAGGCCTTTCGCAACGGAAAAGCGAGCCTGTATCATGACGAACAAAAAATGCTATTCGATCAAATAATCGTCAGTAATTCCCTTATCGAACATAGTCCCTTCCTGTTTCACGGCTTCAAGGTTTTCAATCCGCGGTTTCTACGCACTTGGAAACGGCATTTGTCTTTTCTTCCGTTCAGAACCTATTTGAAACTCAAATACCAAAACGGCTATAGCGATCATTTTCCTGTTTATTGTATTTTCGATAAAAACCAAGTATTATGACAAATGATAAATTACTTTCCGCCGCCGGCGTCATTCGCCAAGCAAAACATTTGGTTGCCTTTACCGGGGCGGGCATATCGGCCG
>CAYUQW010000159.1:0-3570 GCA_964446985.1 uncultured Flavobacteriaceae bacterium | reverse complement strand
GTGGCGGCGCCGCGGTGTTTCCCGGCAAACGGAGGTTCGCCCGACCTTGGGAGGGGAAACTACGGCTTGCCCTTGGAAACACGCGTGCGCCGCCACGCGGAATTTAAACGGAGCACCCGGTCCCGCTTTCCGTTGCGGACGGAAAAAGCCCGGCGACGGAAAGCGGGACGCGCCCTGATTATTCTAAAAAATTGTATATGAACTCTGTTCCCGCCTTAACGGCAAACATACAAACACTCAGTTGTCCTCGTCGTCGAGGTGAACTTGCTCCACTTCCTTGGCAAAATATTTGGTTTTTCCTTTCCACGGGATATGCCAAAAACGTTCGATATAGCGGATTTTGACGTCCTGCCCCTGCAAATCGATTAATTTCCGCCGCACCAACGTGTCTTTATTTTCCACCGAAAAGGCCCAACGTTGATCGTGACCTATGCCTAAACTCAATTCGCCTTCCCAGGTTTTGAAAATAATGCCTTTGCGACTCAACTTGATCAGGCGTCCCGAACGGAAACCTTCACTGTAAGGTACGTATAAATCGAATATGTAAACCAATGCCCCGATAACGATAAGGATAAACAACAGTTTGAATAAGAATTTTTTCATTGAATTAATTTTATTGAAAAGTGTAATTTTTGTTGCGCAAACGAAATCTTTTTTCGTAATTTGCCGAACAAATTTACTGAAACAATTATAAATATGAAAATAGGAGTAATCAAAGAAACCAAACCGGGCGAACGCCGTGTGGCCCTTACGCCTGCCGTGGTGAAAGACCTTATATCCAAAGGTTTTGGCGTATCGGTGGAAAGCGGCGCAGGCCTCGATTCGCATTTCGTGGATGAGGACTATGTGCAAGCCGGGGCCGAAGTGACGGACAAAAAGAAGGTTTTCGACAGTGCGGACATTATCGTAAAAATCAATCCGCCTTCGGAGGAGGATTTGCCTTATTTCCGTGAAGGGCAGGTTTTTATCGGGATGTTGTTTCCCTATAATCAGCCCGAACTTGTCGAGAAACTGGCGGCCAAAAAAGTTACGGCATTCGCTATGGAATTGATACCGCGAATTTCACGGGCGCAAAATATGGATGTTCTGAGTTCCCAAAGCAATTTGGCCGGTTACAAAGCGGTTATTATCGGTGCGGACGCATTGGAAAAAATCTTTCCCTTGATGATGACCGCCGCAGGAACGGTTCGCCCGGCCCGCGTGTTGATTTACGGTGTCGGCGTTGCCGGATTGCAAGCCATTGCCACGGCAAAACGTTTGGGCGCCATCGTGGAGGCTACGGATATCCGTCCCGAAACCAAAGAAGAAGCCGAATCGCTGGGCGCCAAATTTATCCAGGTGGAAGATGCCGATCTGAAAGACGTTTCCGAAGGCGGCTATGCCAAGGAAGCCAGCGAAGAATTCCTGCGAAAACAGAAGGAGGCGGTGGACAAATCGCTCTTTCAGGCCGACCTGGTCATCACAACCGCCCTGGTAATGGGACGCAAAGCCCCCCGTTTGATCACCGAAGAACAAATCAAGCAAATGAAACACGGCGCAGTGATTGTGGATATGGCCGTGGAACAAGGCGGAAACGTCGAACTGAGCAAGCCCGATACCATCGTGGAAAAACACGGTGTCAAAATCATCGGGAAAACCAACCTGCCATCGCTTCTGGCCGTCAATGCCAGCGAGTTGTATGCCAAAAATATGTATAACTTCGTCACCTTCCTCGTAAAAGACAATCAATTGAACATCGATAAGGAAGACGAAATCGTTGCGGGAACATTGGTTATCGAAAACGGAGAAATTCTCAAAAAATAAAACCGGAAAAACATGCAAGAAATTTTCGCTTTTTTTAATAACAATATCGAGATGACATACATTGTCGTCTTGATGATATTTGTCGGAATCGAACTTATCAGTCACGTTCCGGCGGTATTGCACACGCCCTTGATGTCGGGGGCCAACGCCATTCACGGCGTCGTGATTATCGGAGCCATATTGGTTATGCTGCATATGAATCCGGAAAATTATCCGGGACTCGCCATCGGATTCCTGGCGGTGGTACTGGGAACGCTGAACGTAGTCGGCGGTTTTGTAGTAACGGACAGAATGTTGGAAATGTTTAAAACCAAAAAATGATGCACACACACGCTTTACTCAATATTGCTTATCTCATCGCCGCCATAACCTTTATGACCGGGATGAAAATGCTCGGAAGCCCCAAGACGGCCCGCAAAGGAAATCTGATAGCGGCGGCAGGTATGAGCATTGCCGTTTTGGCGACGATTTTCCTCCACGACAAACATATTTCCGCCTTGGTTTACGTGTTGATTTTCCTGGCCATCGCCATCGGTACTTTTATCGGTTGGTATATCGCCGTGAAGGTGGAAATGACCAAAATGCCCGAACTGGTATCGTTTTTCAACGGCATGGGCGGTGCCACCGCAGCGCTTATCGGCTTGTTGGAATATGTTCACAATACGGATTCCGCCTATAAAATTTCGATGATTGTCGCGGGACTGGTCATCGGTAGCGTTTCGTTTGCCGGTAGTATGATTGCCTGGGCCAAGCTGAGCGGAAAAATGCGCAAACCCATACGCTTGCCTATGTACAATATCCTCAATATGCTTATCCTGTTGGCAACACTGGCTTTGGCCGTTTATATCGCCGCCGTCCGTCCCGAATCGCCGTTGTATCTTTACCTGCTGTTCGCCTTGGCATTGCTCTACGGCGTGATGTTTGTGATTCCCATCGGCGGGGCCGATATGCCCGTGGTCATTTCATTGTTGAACTCTTTCACCGGTTTGGCTGCGGCTTTCGGCGGATTTCTTTATGACAATATGGCTATGCTCACCGGCGGTGTCTTGGTCGGATCGGCGGGAACCATTCTCACCATTGCCATGACCAAAGCGATGAACCGTTCGCTTGCCAATGTTATTTTCGGCGCTTTCGGCGATACGGGCGCACAAGGTCCTTCGGGAGATGCCGTCAAAGGCTCCGTGAAATCGGTAACGCCTTCCGACGCTTCCATTTTGTTGAATTACGCCAATAAAGTGATTTTCGTTCCCGGATACGGCATGGCCGTAGCCCAAGCCCAGCACGCCATTCACGAACTGGAAGAAATGCTGACGGAAAAAGGCATCGACGTGAAATACGCCATCCATCCCGTAGCGGGACGTATGCCCGGACATATGAACGTATTGCTGGCAGAAGCCAATGTGGATTATGACAAACTGGTGGATATGGACGATATCAACCCGCAATTCAAAAATACGGATGTCGTGCTGGTGGTAGGCGCCAACGATGTGGTGAACCCGGCGGCCAAAAACAATCCTTCAAGTCCCATTTACGGTATGCCCGTCCTGAATGTGGACGAAGCCAAAAACGTTATCGTCCTCAAACGTAGTATGAAACCCGGATATGCCGGCATCGACAATGAATTGTTTTACAACCCCAAAACATCGATGCTATTCGGCGATGCCAAAGAATCCATTACGAAAATCATCAACGAAATCAAATCGATGTAAGCGGGAAACCGATAGCGAAATTGACCAAACCGTCCGGTACCGTTCCGGGCGGTTTTTT
>CAYUQW010000158.1:0-3619 GCA_964446985.1 uncultured Flavobacteriaceae bacterium | reverse complement strand
TGTTCGCGATGAATTTTGTATCTTGCTTACGGAAAAATCCGGCGATGAAGAAAAAGGTAGGGAAGTGGATTTTGCGTTTGGCGGGATGGAAACACCGTGTTCCGCAGGAATTCCGCATTGACAAGGGCGTGATGATCGGTGCGCCGCATACGTCGAATTGGGATATTTTGTACAGCCTGGCCGGGATGTGGGCGGCGGGTTATCGTCCGCGTTTTTTTATCAAGAAGGAGTGGACGGACAATTTTTTTGTGGGTTGGCTTATTCGTTGGCTCGGCGGGATTGGTGTGGACAGGAAAAAGCATAACAATTTGGTGAATTATTCGGTGGAATTGTTGAAAAATTCGGATAAACTGGTTTTGCTGGTGCCGGTCGAAGGGACGCGTAGCCGGGTGGAGGAATGGAAAAAGGGGTTTTATCATATTGCGCGTAAGGCGGATTTGCCGGTGATTTTGGCCTACCTGGATTACGGCAAGAAGGAGGCGGGTGTGGGCGATATTATGCGATTGAGCGGTGATTTTGAACGTGATATGGCTCGCATCGAGGATTTTTACCGCAATGTTACGGCTAAATATCCGGAAAAGTATAATCCCGTGATTTTCAAGCGTAAAACCGATGCCGGGAAAACGGAAAAAAATTAGTATCTTTGAACGAACGAATAGTGTATATCGAAATTTGCGTGTGGTTTCCGCCGGGATTTGTGATATGATTTTTTTGTTTTTATATGAATAGGAATTTTCCCATACGTTCCCGTTTCCGGAATGAATTTTTTATGCAGATAACGGCATTGGTGCTGTTGGTTGCGGGGGGCGTCTTGTATTTGCTTCTGTCGGATATCGCATATCCTTTCGGATGGTTGCTTGCTATTGTAATTGCAGTAGTGGGGCTTGTTTTTTTGTATGCGGTTTTTCTGAAAAAAATGGTGCAAATAGATGTTGATGAAAAGGGTGTGCGGTTTAGAAATCTGTTGTCGGGGAAGGAAAAAACGGTGGCCTACGAGGATTTGAAAAAAATCGATACGGGGATGTTTCAGATAGAAAATATGAACGGCCCGTTGACGGAAGGTGTGCCGGAAGTTTTTTTGTATGACAAAGAGGGTAACGAATATTATATATCGCCTTCGTTGTATGCGAATTTCTATGATTTGGTTCGCGCTATTCTCGAAGGACATAACCGTATGACGGACAAGAAATTGGATATTCTGGCACGTGCCATTTTTGAAAAAATAACGAAAAGATGAGTGATAAACCTATGGAAAACGTATCGCGCGAAGAATTCTATAACCGGCTTCGCGAAGAATTGAACAACAACACGGATTGGCCGGTTCGGTATATGTATAAATTCATTATTCCGAACGACGAGCGAAAAATCGAAGATGTGGAACGGGCTTTTGACGGAAAAGATGCCGAAAAGCGCCGTAGTTTTTCGAAAAACGGCAAATACGTATCGCTGACGTTTGTCGTGGAGGAAGCGGATGCGGAAAGTATTCTGAACCAATACCGTAAAATGGAAAATATCGAAGGACTTATAGCGTTGTAAATCGTACGTATATGGCTGAAAATAAGAAAGAAATTTACATTCCTTTGGTGGAAAACCGCACCAAAACGCGTGCGGCCCTGGTGTATAACAGCGAATTGGAGCCTTTGCGCATTCCGGAGTACGGCCGGACCTTGCAACAAATGGTGAAAATCCTGAAAAAAATCGACGACCGCGAGGCAAGGCGCGAATTTGCCGATACCATTATATATATGATGGCGCGCAAAACCAAGCACGTGAAGGATTTGGAGGAATTCAAGCATAAACTGTGGGACCATTTGTTTATTCTGGCCGATTTCGATTTGGATATCGATTCGCCGTTTCCCAAGCCCACGCCGGAAACCGTGCATCCGAAGCCGCCCAAATTGCCCTATCCGCGTAAACGGAAGAAATACCGTTTTTACGGCAACGTGATCCACAGCTTGATTGATAAAGCGGTGGCGTGTGAAGATCCGGAACTGAAAAAGGAGTTGATCGATGCGATAGCCAACCATATGAAAAAGAATTATTTGAATTGGAACAAAGACAATGTGGACGACGAGGTGATTTTCAACCACTTGTATGAACTTTCGGAAGGAAAAATCGATTTGCGCGCCGGCGGATTGGAATTGCTGAAAAAAGACGAATTGGTGCGGAAGAAATACTACAACAAACGCAAAAACAACCATCGAAAATAAGCTATGGGCTCATTTATTATCGAAGGCGGACGAAGACTTTCGGGAACCATACGTCCGCAAGGCGCCAAAAACGAAGCCTTGCAAGTGATCAGTGCGGTTTTGCTCACCGGCGACGAGGTTACCATATCCAACCTGCCCGATATTATCGACGTAAACCGATTGATCGGTATTTTGCAGAATTTGGGCGTAAAAGTGCAGAAAAAAGGCGAAGGAACCTATTCGTTTCAGGCGGACGAGGTGAATCTCGATTATCTCTATACGGAGCAATACCGTAAGGATGCGTCGAAAATCCGGGGGTCGGTTTTGATTCTCGGGCCGTTGCTGGCACGTTTCGGCAAAGCCTATTTGCCCAAGCCCGGCGGAGATAAAATCGGGCGGCGGAGATTGGATACGCATTTCGAAGGGTTTATGAAACTGGGCGCTCGTTTTCGCTACGAAGAAGACGAACAATTTTACGGTGTGGAAGCGGATAAACTCAAAGGAACGTATATGCTCCTTCCCGAAGCTTCGGTGACCGGAACGGCCAACATTCTGATGGCGGCCGTCTTGGCCGAAGGGAAAACGGTGATTTACAATGCCGCCTGTGAGCCTTATATTCAGCAGTTGTCCAAAATGTTGAACCGGATGGGCGCGAAAATTTCCGGTATAGGTTCCAATTTGCTCACCGTCGAAGGTGTGAAGGAATTGCACGGAACAACGCACGAAGTTTTGCCCGATATGATCGAAGTGGGCAGTTGGATCGGTTTGGCGGCGATGACACGGTCGGCCATTACCATTGAAAAGGTGTCGGCGGAAAATTTGGGCCAAATTCCTTCGGTTTTCAAAAAACTGGGTATCGCATTCGACATAAAAAACGACGATATTATCATTCCCGCACAGGAACACTACGAGGTGGAAACTTTTATCGACGGTTCCATCCTGACCGTGTCCGATGCGCCCTGGCCGGGCTTTACGCCCGATCTGTTGAGCGTGGTCTTGGTAACCGCCACGCAGGCCAAAGGCAATGTGTTGATCCATCAAAAAATGTTCGAGAGCCGTTTGTTTTTCACGGACCGGTTGATCGATATGGGTGCCAAAATCGTTTTGTGCGATCCGCACCGTGCCAATGTGACCGGAATGAATCACGAAGTGCCGTTGCGAGGAATCACGATGGTATCGCCCGATATTCGTGCAGGCATTTCCCTGTTGATTGCGGCATTGTCGGCGAAGGGCAAGTCGGTCATTCACAATATCGAACAAATCGATCGCGGGTATGAAAAAATCGATGAAAAGTTGCGTGCGCTCGGAGCGGATATTGTTCGCGCGGACTAAAAATACAATCCTAATTTATATGAAGAACAAGTTTAAGTTATTAACCGTTTGGGCCGTTCTCTTAGGAACGGTTTCTTTGTATGCACAATCTTATCAAA
>CAYUQW010000157.1:0-3626 GCA_964446985.1 uncultured Flavobacteriaceae bacterium | reverse complement strand
TGGATATTTTTTTTGAAAGCGCCGGAAGTATGCAAAAAAATTACGATTTTTCCGCTATGGTTCCTTTGCAGGCGGAACGAATGGCAGGCGAATTGCATCGTTTCTCCAAATTAATACTCGGGGGAGCCCCGCTTTCTCCGGCTTTGGAAAAGAAATTAAACCGGCTTGATAATGAAATTTATTTGACATACGGTATGACGGAAACGCTTACGCATGTTGCCGTAAGACCTCTCACCGGAAAAGCCTTGAATCGTTTGGACGGATACCTTTCCGGAGAATTGCCGGCAAAATTTTACCGGACATTGCCCGGAGTAATCGTTTCGGTAGAGGAGGATAATACCTTGATTATCCGCGATGGGGAATTGGATACTGAGGTACGTACCAATGACGTGGCGGAGGTGGTGGATGCAAGACATTTTGTTTGGAAAGGTCGAAAGGATTGGGTGATTAATTCGGGCGGAATAAAAATCCATCCGGAAACCGTGGAAAGGAAATTGGCGCCGTATATAAATCGTGCTTTTTTTGTGGCTGGTTTGCCTGATAAAAAATGGGGAGAAAAGCTTGTATTGATTGTAGAAGGAAACGAGGTCAAAGGTTTGTTGGATAAAGTAAGGAATGTACCGGATTTGGATTATTACGAGAAACCGAAAGCTATCTATTTTCTGGCAAGTTTTGAACGGAGTTCCGGGGGGAAAATTCTGCGAAATGAAAATTTACGCCGTTTGATGTTTTGACTTTAAAACCGGAACAAATCCCGGAAAAATTCCGCGTTTTTTCTTTTTGCTTCGATACGGTTTTTTTTATGAAACGCCTCCAGGTAAGGCCAATATTGTGTTTTGAGTTTGGGGATATTTTCGAGTCGGAATCTTTTGAAAATCCAAACGGTTTTTTTGAATTTGGGTAATCGGAGAAAAATTTTCTCGGAATAGAAATGCCGGCCTGTTTGAAGCAGTAAATAGCGAAGCAAATACAAGAGTTTGGGTTTGACTTTTGTTTTCTTTCCCGGCTGGATATTTTCTATGGTTTTTTCCAAATAATATCCGGCGCGTATGTGGTTCATTCCGTCGGCAAAGCCTATAACATTTTGTATGATTTTTTTTCTTGCTTCCTTCCGGGCAGATGTTTTGAAATCTTTTATTTGACCGGTAGCGTAATATTCGTCAATATAGTTTTGGAAATCCCGGTATGTTCGGGTGATGACCGTTCCCTGGTAATTCATATCCCTGTTGAATGCCGGATCGGGATTGATGAAGAGGGTGGGGATGTTTTTCATCATCCATGCTTCGATGACCGTAGTGGATTCGAAAGCCGTCCAAATATCTGCCACATTGATGAGCGTATGGACATCTTCCTCATTACGCAGGTATAGGACATTGCGATATTCGGCCAGGCGCACCATCTCGTTGTTATCCGGTTGGGTGTAATGCGGATGAATTTCATTCGGGTGGCGTTTGAGAATAAAGAGAATATCCGGGTTGTTTTCTATCGCTTGGCGAAGGATTGCTTCCACCTTATGTTGTTGTTCTTTCATCCAACGGAATTTCTCTTCCGTATTTTCTTTGAAGTAGGCGGCCATCTCCATTCTTCCGATGGGCGTATATAGTTTTCCGAAGGCCCATCCGGCATATCCGATCACTTTCCGGAAATGTTGCAGTTTGTAACGTTTCAGAAAACTTTCCCGTGATTCGAAGCGATAGATTTTGAACCGGTCGAAATAAGTGGCGCCGGTCAATACGATTTTATCCGCATATCCGGGCAGTTCTTTACGAAGAAAATCTACCGTGCGTTCCGACCATAAACATATATATTCCTGATAAAATTTTCTGTCGGTATTGTATCCCCAATAATCGAAAGTGCCGTCCGTTCTGAAATTTCCTTCGGAGACCAAGGCAAAAACTTTTATTCCGTTTTCGTGTGCATATTTGGATATGAGAAAATGATTTTTCGAACCGATGGTATTGGGTAATATCACCAAATCGGGGTTGTAGCGTCTGATTTTGTCGATATCGAAAATAAAGGCGTTTTCGGTTTCGATATCCAGGTATTTTTCGGCATAATAAAGTAAAGGCATTAATAGTTCGACATCGCGGCCTTTGTCGTTGTCGAAAAAAACAAGTGCTCTTATTTTCTTACCGGATGATTTCATAGAGATAACCGGCCAGGATTTTGGTTTGGTTTTCATTGGTAAACTGCTCGATATTTTCGGGGCGGAAAATTAATTTTCCTTCGAACACGGCCCGTACGAATTGTTTGACGGATTCGTAATCGTCATACGGGAATATTTGTCCGCTTTTGGTTTGTCGAATAATTTCGGCTGCATCGCTATCCTGCGGTCCGAGTGCCAAAATAGGTTTTCCTATGCGCAAATATTCATAGAGTTTTCCGGGTAATCTGCCTTTGGCGTTCGGTGCTTTGTTGATGGGAAGCAAGAGTATTTGTGCATTTTTATTCAATTGGAGTGCCGCCCGGCGGCTGATATTTCCCAAGATTTCCGTATGCTTTTCCAAGCCTTGTTTTTTGATTTCGTCCGTGATTTTGGCATCCACCGGTCCGGCAAGTTTGATTTTTAATTTTTTCCGGAATGCCGGAAGTTCGTCCGTGAGGTCGTGTAAGGCTTTGAAAAGCATTTGCGGATTGCGGTCTTCTCCCAGGATGCCCGTATGGGAAATAATGAAATAGGGATGTTTTTCTTCTTTCAAATCAATGAAATCGTCTTCGTCGTATCCGTAGTAAATGACGCTTACGTTTTTTGCTCCGATGGCTTCGAGATCTTTGGCCCAGGTAGGACTGGCAATGGTGATTTTGGCGGCGGTACAGAAAACTTCCTGTTCGAGTTGTTTGTGTTTACGGTCCGCCCTGCGGGTGAGTTTAAAACGTTGATAGTAATCCACTTGTGTCCAAGGATCTTGAAAATCGGCAAGCCAGGGGATGCCGAATTTTTTTGCTAATCTCATTCCGATAACCGTATTGGTATGTGGCGGTCCGTCCGTAAGAATAGCATCCACTTTGTTTTCCTTTAAGAAACGCGAAAGGCGTTTTACCGTTGGCCGTATCCATAATGCGCGGGCATCGGGAATAAAAAAATTTCCTCTTATCCAAATGGCCCATTCGTCCACCCAATTGTTTTTTTTCGTATTGCCGTAAACGGGATTATTGGTATCGTTTTTTTTTCTGCCGGAAAGAAATTTATACAGCCCGAAAGGTTCGATAATGGGTGACCGGATGATACGGATGTTTTCGGGCACATCTTTGAAATAACCGGGGTCTTCGTAGAGATAATCCGCTCCTTGGGGTACGCATACGATGGGTTCCCAACCGAATTTACGCAGGTATTTGGTGAATTTTAATATCCTGATGGGACTGATTCCGCCTGCGGGAGGCCAATAGTAACTGATTATCAAGACTTTCTTTCTGTCCATTCCGTATGACTGTATCGGAGAAGCTTGTACAAAGATATTAAAAAAAGACGGGAGGCGCAGGAAAAGAACGGTTTGGAAAAAACGGCTAATGAATCCGGTATGCCGGCGGATATTTTGTATATTTGAATGGATTTATCTAAAAAAACATTGATTATGAAATTCGATTTAATCGTCATAGGAAGCGGTCCCGGCGGATATGTTTCGGCT
>CAYUQW010000156.1:0-3731 GCA_964446985.1 uncultured Flavobacteriaceae bacterium | reverse complement strand
ACGACCGGAAAAATCGAAAAATTGCTTGTTGCTACCGGAAAAGCGGTAGCAAGGTTTATCCGAAACTTGAATCGTAAGGACTCGTTTTGGTAAACATTACAGATAAAAAGCAATAAATAATTGCTAAAAAGTAAAGGTGAAACCGGTTAAAATATATCCGCCCATATCATATTTTACGGATTCCTCGGTATAGGCATGGTAAAACCCCGATTCGAGCACTTGATTGTTGTTCAAATGGAATATATCATGAAAGTTTACGTAAAATTCCAGGCCTTTGAGACGGGATTGATACCATAGTTTTAAACCGGTTTCCGCCCGGTTCAACACCTTTTGTCCGGAACGGTAATATCTGTAAGATTGAGTGATTCGTACCGACCAATGATTTTTTTTGTAAGATAATGTGAGCGAAGGTTTCTGGAAAAAATAGCTTGTTTGATATTTCAATATTCCTGCCGAATATTCATTAATCTTTTGTTTTCGAACTTGATACGAGAAATCCGTTTGAAAGGCCGAATGCCGGAAAACGGAAAATATGCGCGCACGTAACCCAATGGATTTTCCCGATACCTTTCCGTCGTGATCTTCGATTTTTTGCGGATTTTCGAATGAATAAAAACTGCTTTTCAAACTGAATTTGAAAGGGATACCGTCCCAACGTTTCTGTAAAAGGCCATAGGCAAGAAAATTTTCCGCCCCGCGAAAAAATTCAATATTGTTAACGGAATAGTCCGGTTGGCGGCGTATGTGATAGCCCGTGTTATTCAAATAATATACCCGCCTTCCTCCGATAGACAGTAGCGTGCCCGAAAACAAATCGTAAATCAGATATTGCATGGACCATATGCGGCTCAATATGGGATCCGGATAATGAACGGATGATTTATTCCATTGATAATAGTCTTTGATATAACGATACGGAAACCATAATGCAAAAGGCAACGGTTTCATCTGTTGGGAAAAACCGAATCTCAGATAGTGACTTTTCTTGAACTGTAATTTAAACCGGAATTCGGGCAAGTAAAACTTTTTCGTTTGCCCAGAAACATCCCGCAAGTATGAGAAATTGTTGGTAATATCAAAATGAAAAAAACTATTATAATCATTATAAATCCTAATATAAAAAATTTGATTGGCCAAATGTCCGCCGAATTTTTGAAATCCCGGAGAAGGAGCAATATCGATTTGGTGCTCCGAAGTAAAATAATTATATGTAAAACCCGGACGAATCCGGACGGCCGAGTTAATATTTCGTTCCGCATTTACATCAAAACGGTAAGTGGTATTGAGTTGCCGGCGTAGTTGATTCCAAGTGTAAGGCACGGTACTAATCCCCAGAAAAGGATGATCAGAATGCCATTCTGCTTTATCGTCTCCGGACTGCCATTCAATGCCTGCTTTGGTGTTGAAACTATATGCACCGGCTTTCAACTGCCATTTTAATGCTTGATACAAATACCGGTTGTATGCATGTAAAGAATTATTAAACGTATCGGTATTGGTTTCAAGTTCACGTGAACTTTGCCTGATTTGATATCCGTTCGTTTCGTATTCCAACAATTGATTTTTGGCCGGAATCAAACGTAAATGCCCGTAAAATCCTGCCAGAAGTGACGAAAAATTATCCAGGTGCAGCCCATTGACAATTATGGGCGCGTTTTGAGCGGCATAATAACGTGTGTAAGATTTTTTTCGTGCCGTATTTTCATTTGCGACATACAGATTAAATTGCCACTGCAAATTCTTTTGATTATCAAAAGCCCAATTAAGTCCGCCGAAATGTTCCGTTTTCTTATGCACCGGTTCGTTATCAATAAGTTTCCATAAAGGATTGTTATTCAAATTAATGGAAATGTTACCGCTTTGTTCTGATAAATCGGAAAGACCGCCTGAAAAATTTATCAGATCGTTGATGTCAATAATATTTTCTCCGGTATTGAGAGAGTTTCCTTGTACAAAGAAATCGTTTTTTAGGCCGAAATGATACAAATTCCCTTTGACGGCATATTTTTTTTCAATACCGAATCCGGGGGAAACCTTGCCTTTCCATTTGTTTTTGTAGGCGGATTTCAGCCGCACATTCAAAACCGTTTTACCTTTGTCATGACGGTTTAGCTCGCCTCTTTCTTTGTAATTTTGAATAAGTTCAATGCCCGATACCATTTCGGCATCCAAATTATCCAAAGCTACATCGGGCTTACCGAAAACATTTTTTCCTTCGATAAGCAATTGACTGATTTTTTCGCCGTTGGCAGTCAAATTCCCGTTTTCATCCGTGTCGATTCCGGGTAATTTTTCTACCAATTCACGCAAACGTCTTTCCTGCCCGCTCTCGATTTTTTTCAGGTTATACCGTAACGTATCGTGCCGGTAAACCGCTTCGGGTATTTTAACCTTTACGACGACGGAGTCGAGGCTTTCGGGTTGGTTTTCCATGATAAAATTCAGGGTTGTATCCTTGCTTATGACAATGTTTTTCCGGTTCTTTTTGTAACCCAGAAAATCCGCTTCGATATAATAATGTCCCGCCGCTACTCCGACCGAATAAATCCCCGTTGAATCGGTTACGGCATATTGAATTAAACTATCCGGTTGTTTATACGCGGAAATCAAAACATGGGCATATGGCAGAGCCGTTCCTTCCTTGTCCTCGACCCGTCCCCTCACCGTGAACGTTTGGGCATAGAACGGCAAAGACATCAAGAAAATGATATTACATATGAATAACTTTAATTTTCGAACCATTATCGCCGCCGTTTCCCGTTAATGCTTTTATTTTTTCTTCGCGAATTTTTTGAAATTCCCGGCCCGTTACTTTCTTTCCTTTTCGTGGTGCTTGAATAACAAGCGGTTGACGGGAAAATTTAATTTCCGTTGCCTCGATAATCGTATTTCCCGCTTTAATACGAAGTATTAACCCCGGCAAACCCCAATAAATAGCGGGACCGTCCGAAACGGGAATATCCGCGGTAAACCACGCTTCGATTCGCTTATCCTTAAATACGGCCGTTGCTTTACGGCAAACGTAATGTCCGATATGCATCGTATCGGAAGTGATATGCCACTTGAAAGCGGGTAGCGTATCGCTTATCAGGAAAGTCCTGCCCAGGAAATCCGTTTGTTTGATAAGTTGTTTTTTACCGAGATCTTTGTACACGATTTGACCACCGCCAGAAACATAAACCTTACCGGCATTTTCGTGTCCACCCTCTTTTTTTCTTATTCCTTTATATAGCGATTTATTCCCGTAATACGAGAGAAGGTATAATTTTTCCTTCGGCAATTTGTTTTGTACCATCATGCGTATTCGCGGGTCGGTGATTTGAGCAAGTTGACTGCTAAGATCGGTTTTTTCGACATAGGTTACTTCAAGGCTTTGCGCGAATAAATTTCCGTAAATTGTAATAAAAATAATTATACTTAAATTTTTCATTTCCAATATTTTTTAGCAATTATATTAAAATCTTGATTTCCGTGCAAGAAGGCAGGATGATAAAGGGATGTTGTATGTTAGTTGTAAACAATGATTACTACATCTGCTTTTCCGTCTCCATCCTTGTCAATGATAATAATATCGTCGTTTTTCATTTGGGTGTTAACATCCCTAATAGAGTTTTCCGTTAACTTGAGTTCGGTTCCTTGCACCGACTTGTTACCGGATTCACTTGCAAAAGCAAGATTAGAAAAGGCAAACATAAGTGTCAGAACAATTGCTAGAAATAACTTTTTCATAA
>CAYUQW010000155.1:0-3794 GCA_964446985.1 uncultured Flavobacteriaceae bacterium | reverse complement strand
CTCCGGTTTCGGCCACCAAAGCAAGGGATATGAGCGTGGTTTTTTGGTGTAGTCCTGTAAATTCGGTGTCGAGGAAAAGTTTTTTCAATTTCCCCATATCCGGATATTAATCTTCCAAAATAATCGTATGCACTTGATTTTTATCCAACTCGTAATGCCCGGTGATCGTTACGTAATCTTTAGTTTCGGAATTGTCTTTGACGTAAATGTGTTGCACGGCATCACCGGGAAAGGTTTTGTCTATAACCAAGGCAAACGGCTCGTTTCCGTTTGTTGCACCGGAAGCGGAAAATTTATAATCGGTCACAACGTGAAAAACTTTGCTTAAAGGATTTCCGTTTTGATCCACAAATTTTACATTGAAAACATCCCGGACCGTTTCGACGGGTTCGATATATTGTTCCTTATCCTCAATGGAGCGGTGCGCATGCCGGTAAAAGGCTTCGTGAACGGAATCCGAGACATTATGCCGGAAAGGGTCGTATTGCAATTTTTCGGCATCCTGGTATTTCTTGACGGCATTGGCGGTAAAACGGTGGGCTTCATCGACATTTTTATTGAATTTTTTCCATAAACGACTAACCTTTATTCCCAAACTCAGCCGATTGAACAGGTAAACTACAAACATCCCCGTTCCCAATTCGACAGCATATAAAATAATCGGTACCGAATCCATTATCCCGAATCCGTTGTTTCGCATGCCTGCATTTATTTCATACAGAACACGCTGTTTTGACAGATAACCAATTGCTACCAATAAAACAATACTCACCATCACCCCTATCCAAAAACTGTTGCGTGCACTTTTTTTAACCTTTAACTGTTTTTCGTCATCGGTTAAATGGTCCAAATGAGGATTGCGGTTCATCTCATACAGTTTCCATTCCCTTTTGTTTGCGCTAAGGAAATAAACCATTAGTTCCGACAGAAAAATCCCAACGGCAAAAAATCCGAGAGCAATAATATATGGGATATATCTGTTAAACTCCATATAAAGCTTACGGCTAATCAAATATTCGACTATGGCTACTACGATAAAAATAACCGTTAAAATAGCAACAGGAGAAGTGGACATAATCCGTTTCCAGTTTTCCAAACGTTCGCTTTGAATTTTATATTCTTCTAAAAGCTTACGGGCTTCGGCTATTTTCTTTTCCGCCTCGTGTGCCCATTTTTCCGCTACGGAAAATTCCTTATTTGCCTTAATATCCCTGTTTTTGTCATTTTGGTTGTTACGCATCATAATATTTGTTTTTCGGGTTGTTTTCTTTGTTAACTTTGTTCTTCACTCGTTGGCAAAATAATGGATAAAACCTTCAATAGACTCAAACTCCCGTATATCCGGGATACCGCTAAAAACCGTTTTATCCTTCCATCCCACGAGATAAAGCCGGATTTTTTTCTTTGGATTGAACTGCAAAGGCTTTTTCAACGGATAAGCATCATGCACACCGTCGCTCACAATCAGCACGTCTATTGTCTGATAGGGCGGAACCGAAGGCTCGTTGATTTTCATTTCGATATGCTTCAATGCATCCGCAATATCCGTTTTGTCCCGATTGCGATAGGGTTTGTAGTTAATCACATGCGGTTTGATTTTGTTTTCAAGAAATTGTTTTATACGTGCCAGGTTTTTATTATAAATATCGTTGTTTAGCGAATCTATCCGTTTATTTTTTTTGCGTAACACGGCTTGCTCCGACATGAGCATATCATCGGATATTTCAAAATGTTTGTAACCGGGATGTAAATAAAGATTAAAAAATTCCCGTTCCGCCGGAGAAGGGTTACCTATAACGCGAACGGAAATCTGACCGCCGCCTTTCTTCAAAAAAGCTTTAAACAACTTTTCATAATCCTCTATGCGAAGCTTGCGGTGATTATCCGTCGAACCCGATCTGTCCTCGGCTATAATCAATAAGTTTACGGGATTCTTTTTGAGTTCTTTCTCATCCAATGCACGGATTTGACCTTCACCGGAATAGCCTCCCGAACATCCTGACGGAACCGTAAAGACAAACAGTATAAATCCGAATACCGACTTGTAAACAATTCGCTTTATATTTTTCATATAAATTTATTTTCCAAGCATCAAAAATATCCTTTTTCTTCAAAAAAAACAAATAAAAATCTGCAAATTGGTATTGTATTAAATAAATTTTCAAATTTTAGTGCGGCAAGTGTGAATTTCTAACCAACTTCTTCCGGAAACTCTTTTTTCAAACGTTTCAAGCCTTTACGAAGCAAATCCCGGCTCCCGGCAATCACAATCAGTTGATCGTCATGATCCACCTTGCGATTCCTTTCGACATCATTGGTGGGATTAATAATAATGTCCCTGGTGAGGCCGTCCCGTATCAATAATGCTTCTATGGTCGGCCGGTCGATAATAATATTCAAATCCTCGTCATGATAAATGACATGTACGCCCAATAACAGAATCCCCGCTTTTCTGAGCAAAAGCAACAATTCGTCGAAATTTTTCCCTACGAGAAATTTGTTCTCTTTCCTGGACAAATCGATTTTATAAAAATCGTTTCCTTTGTCATATCTCATCAATTCATCCAACACTTTCGTCATACCGAAATTAAAAACCGACTGCTTCATCGCCGCCTTGCGATAGTTCCCCGCCACCAATATTTCATTGACATCGGCTTCCAATAAACTTTCCCTGTAATATTCGTCATTCAGTTCGGCTATCATATACACCGTATCGGCATTCGGATCCAAACGGTACGTTTCGTAATCTACCCGTTTACCGGACTTGAATAATTTGCCTATGCTTTCGACCAACTTGCTTTTATTATCTTGAACAATTTCTTTTTTCTTATTCTTACAAAACCGGGATATGGCAAATGCCCGCATAACCGTATTTTTATCGGCATGTTCGTTATCGCGTTCGCTCAATAGAATAACCGTTCTCGCCAAATGCACTTTGGCCAATTCCAAGACATGAAAATCCGTTGCATCTCCCTGAATAATGTCTATTTTCTTTTGTTCGTGAATTTCACGGATTCTCGGATGCTCCGACAAAACTTTTCCTATATTTTCCACCACCACTACCAAATGTAAAGGCACCCTGTAAAATTCCCCGGCTTCCGTTAGGAGTTCCGTTACAAATTTTTCCGTGGAACGCTCCCAGCCGAAAATAACCACATGATTTTTATGTTTCGTTTCCATAATACCTGCTTTTCTTTTTTTTCGCAATTGATAATTAACATACTCGGACGCACCGACCAATACCGTTCCTATCCAAAAATTCAACGTATTCAACGCCACCATCAATTTTCCCGTCAGCGAATAGGGAAAAATACCGTTATCATTACCCGTCAATGTGGCCACGGCCAACCATGAATGTAAATTTTTGTAGGTCAAATTAAGAATCTGACTCTTACGGCCCGTTTCCAAATAAAACTTTTTTTCGGCATACAACAACAATTCAATACTCAGAAAATAAATGAAAATCAATAAAATAAATCCGAATTGAAAATGTCTGTATCTGTTCCACAAATATTTGAAAGACAAACGCTTAAAAAAATCTCCTTTATACAAAAACAAAATCAAAAAAATCAAACTGAAAAAAATAAAAACCAATCCGTACGAATGCCAATTACGGGAGAGCAGTCCTACCTTCCTTTCAATTGTTCGTGAAACAGGCAAATTCCCTACCAAAGCACGTGCAGCGGTTTTATGCTTGAAAAACTTTTGATATTCCTCTTTGATAATGGTAAAAATCCGTTCATCCCCCGGAAAAACCGGTGAACTCAATACCGCCCTTATCAATCCCTTTTTAT
>CAYUQW010000154.1:0-3806 GCA_964446985.1 uncultured Flavobacteriaceae bacterium | reverse complement strand
TAGGGTTCGGTGAAATTTTGTACCCTTTGTGCCGAAGGTTTATCACGGAAATGCAATGCCTGTAAAGCCGTGAGCAATTCTACGGCCAGAACATACTGCGTATTGGCGATGATTTGACGTGTTTTCAGCGCCGCATTGGCCCCCATACTCACGTGATCTTCCTGTCCGTTGCTCGACTCGATACTATCGACACTGTTGGGCGTGGCCAACTGCTTGTTCCGGTTGACCAACGAGGCGGCCATATATTGCGGTATCATCAGTCCGGAATTAAGGCCGGGATTCGGTGTAAGATACGGCGGAAGCCCGCGGTTGCCGGAGATCATCCGGTAGGTACGGCGCTCGGAAATATTGGACATCTCGGCAACGGCAATACCCAAAACATCCATTCCGATAGCCAAAGGCTCTCCGTGGAAATTGCCGCCGGAAAGAATTTGCCTGCCTTCCACATCGATAACGGGATTGTCGGTCACGGAATTGATTTCCACCACGAAGGTTTCCTTCACCGATTTCAAATGGTGTTTGATGCTGCCGTGCACCTGCGGAACACAGCGGAAAGAATACGGATCCTGAACGTGTTCCTTTTCCGAAAAAATAATTCCGCTGTCCTGCAAAATCAACCGTATGCGTCGTGCGGTTTCGGCCTGTCCGTCGTGCGGACGGATTTGTTGCACGATTTCCGAAAAAGGCTCTATCCGGCCGTCATAGGCTTCCAAGGACGTGGCGGCAATCAAATCGGCCCACAAATCCAACTTTTCCGTCTCCCAGATGTTCATTATCCCGACGGCACTCATAAATTGAGTACCGTTGAGCAAAGCCAAACCTTCCTTGGCATGCAATTCGATGGGTTCCCAACCGAACCTGTCCAGCAGGTCACGTGTAGCGTATTTTTTTCCTTGATAATAAACTTCCCCTTCACCGATCAGCGGCAGGGACAAATGTGCCAAAGGCGCCAGATCACCCGAAGCTCCCAGAGAACCGTTCTCATAGACCACCGGCGTAATGCCCTCGTTGTAGAAATCCGTCAAACGCCGGACCGTATCGCAATGAACCCCGGAATAGCCTTTGGCAAGCGTGATAATCTTTAGCAAGAGCATCAAACGAACCGTTTCGGTATCCAATTCCGGACCGGTACCGCAAGCGTGACTTTTTACCAGATTTTCCTGAAGCAAGCGCATATTTTCCGGCCGGATTTTCATCTTGTGTAAAGAACCGAAACCCGTATTGATGCCATAGACCGATTTTTTATTGTCTTTAATCTCGTTTTGCAAAAATTCATAGGAAGCCTTGATTTTTTCACAGGCTTTTTCGCCTATGGCAACGCGTCGTCCGGATTGAAACAACTTTCTTAAAGTTCTCGAATCAATATATTGATTATCAACGATGTATTCATTCATCACTAAAAAATTTATATTTTTTCACCCGATTAAAATACGCATTTCCCGCCTTATATTTTCCGTAAAAAAACATTTTACGGCGTTTCCCGGCGATTCAATTGCTTGAAAACACGATGCAACGGTGATAAAATAACGAATGCCAACGCAAAAAAGACCATCATTAACAAAACGGCCGCGCGCATCGAACCCGTCACCCATTCCAACAAACCGAAAGCAAAAGTTCCCAACACGATGGCAATTTTTTCAAACACATCGTAAAAACTGAAGTAAGTCGTATGCACACCGGGATCTTCCGGCAACATTTTGGAATACGAGGAGCGTGACAATGTCTGAATGGAGCCCATCACGAGACCGACCAATCCGCCGAGAAAATAAAACCAATATTCGACGTCCGGATCGTTTTTGTCCAGGAAATAGGCTATGAGCGTTATCACAATCCAAATAAAGAGAATCACTTGCAACGCCCGTATATTACCGATTTTCTCCGCCAATTTGGCAAAACTCAAAGCCCCAACAATGCCGACCAATTGTACGACCAGAATGGTAAGAATCAATTTTCCCGTCGGTAAATTCAATTCCTTGCTACCGAAAATACCGGCCACATAAAAAATCGTTTGGGCGGCGAAACTGTACAGAAAAAAACCGTAAAGAAAACGGCGCAAATACGGCTGGTGGCGAATCTCTTTCAACACATTGTATAATTTTCTGTATCCCATCAGCAAAATTTTCCGGCGGAACCGGGGCGGATTCTCATAGATATTATCCGGCAATTTCCCGAAAGGAATTTGTGCAAACAGTATCCACCACAACCCCACGCTCAAAAACGAAATCCGGGCCGGCAAGGTAGGATTGTGAATACCGAACCATTCCGGATAGGTAATCATCACGAGATTGAAAATCATGAGCAATACGGATCCGATATAACCGTAGGTAAACCCCAAAGCGCTGGCGTAATCCTGCTTTTCCGGCGGTGCTATCTCGGGCAAAAAAGCGTTGTAAAACACCAAACTTCCCCAAAAACCGATACTGGCCAACACACTGAAAGTCAAACCGAAACCGACATTTTCCCGACCGGTGAAAAAGAACAACAACAAGGTCGAAACGGCGCCGAGATAGGTAAAAAACTTCATAAAAATTTTCTTGTTCCCGGTATAATCGGCTATGGACGAGAGAATCGGCGAGAGCAGCGCCACCACAAGAAACGACAGGGACAAGGCGTAGGAATACAATTCGGTATTCAAAAATTCGTGTCCGAGAAAACGCAATTTATCGTTGCCGTCGGCGGTTTTGGTAACTTTTTCGTAGAAAATCGGGAAAATGGCCGAACTGATGACAAGCGCATAAGCCGAATTGGCCCAATCGTACATCGCCCATGCGCGGACGAGTTTCTTATCGTATTTTTTCAAATCAGCGTCCGCCATAGATTTTATTGTAGTAATCCCTGTATGCTCCGGACGTAACTTCTTCGAGCCAATCCCGGTTATCGAGATACCATTGCACCGTCCGTCGTAAACCCGTTTCGAAACCGGTTTTCGGCTTCCAACCCAATTCCCGTTGCAGTTTGGACGAATCGATGGCATAACGCCAATCGTGACCTGCACGATCCTTGACAAAACGAATCAATCGCTTGGAAACACCGGGCGGAGTTTTTCCCGTCAGTTCGTCGGTTATTTCACAGAGTTTTTCCACCAAATCGATATTGCGCCATTCGTTATCCCCGCCGATATTGTAGGTTTCCCCTAGCCTGCCCCGGTGAAAAATCGTATCGATGGCATCGGCGTGGTCTTCCACAAACAACCAGTCCCTGACATTCTCGCCGCGTCCGTAAACGGGCAAAGGTTTTTCGTGCAGTATATTATTGATAACCAAAGGAATCAACTTCTCGGGAAATTGATAAGGGCCGTAATTGTTCGAGCAATTGGAAATAATCGCGGGCAATCCGTAGGTATGATAATAGGCCCTGACGAAATGGTCCGACGATGCTTTGGAAGCCGAATAAGGACTTCGCGGATCATAAGGCGTTTCTTCCGTAAATTTTCCCGTATCACCCAAAGCGCCGTAAACCTCGTCCGTGGAAATATGGTAGAATAATTTCCCGTCGAAATTTTTCCATCCGGCTTTGGCGGCATTCAACAAATTCACCGTTCCCAGCACATTGGTTTCCACAAAATCCGTAGGATTTTCAATGGAACGATCCACATGCGACTCCGCCGCCAAATGAATCACCGCATCGATATCGAATTCCTTGAAAATATCCTGCAAGCGGTCATAATCCCTGATATCCGCCTTCACAAAACGGTAATTGGGCGCTTTCTCGACATCCTTCAAATTGGACAAATTGCCCGCATACGTCAATGCATCCAAATTGACAATCAGATAGTCCGGATATTTATTGACAAAATGCCTGACCAC
>CAYUQW010000153.1:0-3815 GCA_964446985.1 uncultured Flavobacteriaceae bacterium | reverse complement strand
GACATCCTCAACGGTCGCAATGCTTCGGATTACACCATTGCCTTTTACGAAACCCAATCGGATGCGGAAAACGGTACGAATCCCCTCTCGGACCCTTATACGAACACTACTCCCGGCCAACAAACAATATATTATTCCATCACCGACAATCAAACCGGCTGTGTCAATTACGGCACTTTCGATTTAATCGTTCATCCCAAACCGGAAATCGTGATGGACGACGAATACATCGTTTGTGCCGGAGGAGATATTACGATAGAAGCCCCGGCAGGATTTGCGGCTTACGATTGGTCAACGGGCGACACCACCCAAAGCATTACGGTTACGCAAGGAGGCGATTATACCGTAACGGTAACGGACAACTTCGGGTGCACCAATTCTAAAACGGTTCACGTCCGCGAATCCGATGCCGCCAATATCGACAATATCGTAACGGTGGATTTTAACGACAACAACAATTCCATCACGGTTTATGTGTCCGGTCCCGGCGATTACGAATATTCCCTGGACGGCATCAATTACCAGGACAGCAACACCTTTGAAGGATTGTCTCCGGGAACCTATACCGTTTATGTTCAAGACAAAAACGGCTGCGGCGTTACCACGGAAATCGTTTATCTGCTAGGCGCACCGAAATATTTCTCCCCCAACGGAGACGGCATCAACGATTACTGGCAAATCGTCAATGTGGACAAATTTCCCGGTACCAAAATCAGGATTTACGATCGTTACGGGCGTTTAATGGCCGAGTTTACCGGAAACGATCCCGGATGGGACGGCACCTACAACGGCGTTCCTCAACCTTCGACGGACTACTGGTACATCGCGGAACTACCTCCGGCACACGGCGGAAAAACCGTTAAAGGCCATTTCTCGTTGATACGCTAGCCGATATAATTCCAATAACCGTTTTTACGTAAACTGCCGGCCAGGACTTCTTTTAAAACGGCATTCTCCGGCTTGGACAATTCCGGATCGGCGGCTATGATTTTACGGGCCAACCGGCGCGTTTGCTGCATCAAATAGGCATCTTTAACGTAATCGGCCAATTTCAAACGGATAATACCGCTTTGCTGGGTTCCCATAATATTGCCCGGACCGCGTAATTGCATATCCACCTCGGCGATTTTAAAGCCGTCGTTGGTCTCCACCATCGTTTTTATCCGTGTTTTGGCTTCTTCGCTCAACTTGTAATCGGTCATCAGTATGCAATAGGCCTTATCGGAGCCGCGCCCTACCCTGCCACGCAATTGGTGCAACTGCGACAGTCCGAAACGTTCGGCGCTTTCGATCAACATGATATTGGCATTCGGAACATCCACGCCTACTTCGATCACGGTTGTGGACACCAAAATATCCACCTGCTTGTTTTTGAATTTTTGCATCACGAATTCCTTATCCGCCGGCTTCATCATTCCGTGGACCATATCGATTCGTATGTCGTCATACAAAAATTCGTTTTTTACCCGCTCATAGCCTTCCATCAGACTTTCGTAATCCAACTTGCTGCTTTCTTCGATCAACGGATAAACGATATAGGCCTGGCGTCCGGCTTTCACTTCATTCCGTATAAACTCGTAAACCGACGGCCGTTTGTCGGGATAGACGTGAATGGTTTTTACGGGCTTGCGTCCCGGCGGCAATTCGTCGATAATCGAGATATCCAAATCACCGTACTGCGTCATTGCCAATGTTCGCGGAATGGGCGTTGCCGTCATAATCAGTATGTGCGGCGGAATCTTGTTTTTCTGCCACATTTTGGCACGCTGGGCCACGCCGAAACGGTGTTGCTCGTCTATAACGGCCAAACCGAGGTTGGCAAATTGCACCCGGTCCTCCAAAATGGCGTGCGTGCCGACCAAAATATGTATGCTGCCGTTGAGCAAACCTTCGTGAATATCTTTCCTTTCGCTTTGTTTGGTCGATCCCGTGAGCAAGGATACCCGGATACCAAGAGGACGGGCCCATTTTTTTATGTTCAAATAATGTTGCTGTGCAAGAATTTCGGTAGGAGCCAGCATCGCCGCCTGATAGCCGTTGTCCAAGGCCATCAGCATACTCATCATCGCCACAACGGTTTTTCCGCTGCCCACATCGCCTTGTAACAAACGGTTCATCTGTGCACCCGAACGAACATCCCGGCGAATTTCGCGCACCACCCGCTTCTGGGCATCCGTCAGGTCGAAAGGCAATACTTCCTTGTAGAAACGGTTGACATAATCCCCGATTTTATCGAAAATATGTCCTTTGATTTTTTGCTTGTTGACCCGGTGGACATAGACCAATTGCAATTGGAGGAAAAACAACTCTTCGAATTTCAAGCGGTATTGCGCCTCCGCCAGACGCGATAAATTTTTGGGAAAATGAATATCCCCGAGCGCTTGCGCACGCGAAACCAAATTGTATTCCTTCCTGATATATCCGGGCAATGTCTCGGGGAATTCCGTGCCCGTCAGTTCGAATAATTGCTTGACAAATTTCCGCATAACGCGGTTGGTAATTCCTTTCTTCACCAGTTTTTCCGTCGAAGGATAAACCGGCACCAATCCCAAATGTCCGTGCCGTTTGAAATTTTCCGGCCGGTCGATTTCGGGATGCGGCATATTGGGTTTACGGCCGAACCAATTCAATCGTCCGGAGACCACCAGCGGCACACCTACGGGATATTGTTCTTTCACCCACTGATAATTGCGAAACCAAACCAGTTCCAACGCTCCCGTGTCATCCGAAAAAACGGCTACCAAACGCTTTTTCTTCCCGTAGCCTACTTCCTCGTAACCCGTAATTTTCCCGTACAACTGTACTTCGGCCGTAGCCATATGCAACTCGTTGATTTTGTAGAACTTGGAACGATCCACATAACGGTTCGGAAAAAAGTGCAACAAATCGTTCAGCGTATGCAAATCCAATTCCTTGGCCAATAACTCCGCACGGGAATACGAAATTCCGTCCAAATAATGCAGAGGTTTTTGCAATAATTCCCGCCGGTCCATAATGCTGTTTGAACAACAATCAAAGATAACGGAAATTTCAATTACCGGCACGGATTGCGCCCGGCGACGGGCAAAACAAAACGGCCGCCGGAAAGGCGACCGCTGTCAGGTGGGAGCCACTCACGGGACTCGAACCCGCGACCTGCTCATTACGAATGAGCTGCTCTACCGGCTGAGCTAAAGTGGCTTAGTACAAGGCTTCGATTTTCGAGGTAAAATCTTTGACTTTCGCTTCGATTTCTTCGTTCAACTTGCGGAAATAGGCTTTTTTGTCCTTTTCTTTCCTGTGCGCATTGATTTTTTTCACGAATGCATCGTAAGCTTCGTAAATATCCTTGATCAATGCGTCGGTATTGGCTTTCTTTTCCTCGGTTACCAAATTGTAGAGCAAAACTTCTTCGACCAATTCACCGAAAGTATATTTCAATTCCTTTTTCAAATCTCGTATGCTGGCCATAATTTACCGTTTTATTTTGCGGTGCAAATATAAAATTTTTTACCTTTACTTTCCCAACAAAAATTTTTATGCGATTTTATTTCATTGTTTTAATGAAATTCCTCCCGAAGCCATTCTCGGCCTTTACGGTTTTCCCCTTTATTTTCCTGAAGGACGGCGCACATAAACACAACAACGCATTAATCAACCACGAAAAAATCCATTTGCATCAGCAAGTCGAAATGCTTTGGCTGCCGTTCTTCATTTGGTATGCCGTCGAATTCCTTATCAAACTTATCCGCTACCGGCAATGGATGAAAGCCTATCATGCCGTCGGTTTCGAGCGTGAAGCCTACCGCTACGAACATGACACGGAATATCTGAAA
>CAYUQW010000152.1:0-3829 GCA_964446985.1 uncultured Flavobacteriaceae bacterium | reverse complement strand
ACCGTTTGGGCCGTTCTCTTAGGAACGGTTTCTTTGTATGCACAATCTTATCAAAAAGATTGGGAAAATCTCCTAATGAACAATCGTAAAACCGTATTGGAACGTGCCAAAAAAATCAATGACAAACATACGAACATTGAAGGCTTGTTGTTAAAACAAACAGCATTGGCCGAAAACGGGATTTTATATAAAACCGATAAAGATTTCCTGAAAAATTTCGTCAAAAAACCGGATTTCGAGTATTATTTGTATGCTTTTTGGAAAGATCCGTTTCTTTTTCAAGATGAATCCAGATTGAATAATTTCAAATTCGAAAGAATAAGTTTTCTTGAAAAACAAACCTTGAAAAAACCGCAGATTTACAATTCGGTCAATTATTCCTATGCGATGGCGGCCAAATTGTTGGGTAACGATTATGATGCCTATGTCAAAAGCGAATCGAAAATCGATGCCGTACGGGATTGGCAATTCTGCGGGGTATTCGAGAATTTGAACAACAGCGGAATCAATACGCCCTATCCGCCGGAGGAAAAGGCTTATAGCAAAGAACCGTTTAATGCCAACAGCAACGGCATGGTGAATTGGTTCAATCTTCCCGAAACGGGACACAAAGAAGCCTATCAAACTTTCTACAATTATTCCGAATACGGCAACGGAATCAATTATGCCCAAAGTTTCGTCACCGTCAACGGCGATACCGATGCTTATGTGCGCCTCGGTGCCAAAGCGGCTATCAAGGTTTGGGCGGATGACGTGTTGATATTTGAACAAGACCGCGATCGTAAAACCGATTTGGATGCATACACGATAAAAATCCATTTACCCGCGGGCACACATCGCATTCTGGTAAAAACCACCAATGACAGCAAAGGATATTTTATGCTTCGATTGACCGATGCACAAGGCAAAGGCTTGAAAAACCTTACTTATTCGGCTACCTACAAGCCTTATATGAAAGCGGACTCGTCCGTGATCCGGCCAGAATTGTTGCCCAATGAATTCGAAACCTATTTTGAGCAAAAAGTCAAAGAAAACCCGGATAATGTTTTCTATCGATATGCGCTTATCAAGACGTATTTGCGCAGTTCCAAGGCCAACAAGGCACAAAAGGTTTTGTCGGATCTGATGAAAAAATATCCCAAAAGTTCGATGCTGCGCCTATTGCAAACACAAATCAACGATATTTTGGACGAATCGAGTAAAAACAAAGAAATTTTTGAAAATATCAAGAACGACGATCCGGATTATTATTTTGTTCAGCTCCTGAAATTATCCAAGCCGCAGAAATTGTTCCGGAAAGATATCAAGGAAATGGAAAAGGATTTGGAAAAAATCAAAAAATCCACGGATCAGCCGGTTATCCGTTATACGGTCGATTTATTTAAATATCTCAAATTGCAGGATGTCAATAAGATACGGGAGGTTATTGATCAGTTAACCGCATTTACGCAAAAAAACGGATATTTATCCGGCTTGATACAATTTTCGGGATTCTATGCCCGGTTGTTTAAAATGAACGATAAGACCGAAAAAATTTTGCAGGACGTAATCAAACGTTATCCCTACTATTCTCCGGCATACACAAGTCTTATCGATTTGTACAATGATGAAAACAAGGATAAGAAAGTACAGGCGCTATATGACAAATTGTTGGAAAAAAATCCTATGAATTTGGACGGCTATTTTAATTTCGCCCGGTATTTGTACAAAAAACAAAATCCTTCCAAAGCATTGCCTTATGCCGACAAAGCCTTGAAATTATTCCCGTATTCTTTCACGACAATGGAACTGAAAGGGGAAATTTTGCAGCAGTTAAACAAAAAGCGGGAGGCTATCTTTTGGTATGAAAAGGCTTTGCAACACAACAGCGCCGATATGGATTTGCGTGATAAATTGTTTGCCCTGAAAGGTATCACCGATCCGCTGAAAAAGGTGACGAAAGATGAAGAAGCGATTTACGATTATATCAAGAAAAACCGTGGAAAAGAGCATAAGGACGAATACGGGTTCCACTTGCTATACCGGCAAATTAATTATCTGGTTTATCCCGAAGGCGGATACAAAAAACGTAGTATATCGGTCTATGAAGTAACGTCGTCCAAGGGTGCGGAACAACTCAAAGAATATAATCTCGGTTTATACGGTAATTATCATATTCTTAAATCGGAAATCGTAAAACCGGACGGTTCGCTCGTGCCTGCCGACCGCCGCGGCTCCTATTTGGTTTTCAAGGATTTGGACAAAGGCGACGTGATTTATATCGATTACGAAGATACCTATACAAGCACGGGCCGTTTCTATAAAGATTTCAATAACCGCACCTTGTTCGACCGCTTGTATGATACGGACGAAGAGGAACTGAATGTTCTGGTGCCTGCCGGAATGCATTTACATACGAAGATTTTGAACGGACAAATACCGTTTAAAAAATCGTCGGTCAAGGATTTGACGCTGTATCATTGGGCGGATAAAAACGTAAAAGGTTTGGGGCGTCAGGAACCGTTTATGCCTAAGTTATACGACATAGGAAGGTCGATACATTTGAGTTCCATTGATTCGTGGGATAAGATTGCCCGGTGGTATTCCGACTTGGTGGATTATTCCATTGAGTACAATCAAGTTGTTAATAATACATTTGACAGCATTTTCCCGCACGGATTCAAGCAGTTGAGTGAGACGGAACGGGCAAGAAAAATCTATGCCTATATGCAGAATCATTTGACGTACAGTTTTGTGGATTTCCGCCAAAGCGGCTTTGTTCCGCAACGTCCGTCGGTTGTGCTCGACACCAAATTGGGCGATTGCAAGGATTTCGCCACTTTGTTCCTGACATTGGGGCGTAAAGCCGGTCTGAAAGTCAATTTGGTCCTGGTCAATACCAACGATAACGGTGTGAACGAAACCGTGTTGCCTTCCGTGAATTTCAACCACGCCATAGCCAAAGTGATGCTGGACGGCCGGGAACAGTATCTGGAACTCACCGATAAATATTTGCCCTTCCGCGCTTTGCCGGCTTCGTTGGAAAATGCCGCGGCACTTGAAATTCCTTATAAAGGAGACGAGGTCAAAAAAGGTTTGATTCATTTGAAAGATATCGATAAAGTAAAAACATTGTACCGTTCGGATGTAACCTATACGATTTATCCCGGTAAAAAACAGTTGGATATCGAAATTACGTCCACCGGAAGGAAGAATTCGCAACTCGGAGAAAAATTGGATGAAACCGATAAGGATGTGCTCAAAAAAAATCTCCGGGAATATTTCGAGCATTTCGACGATTTGGATTTGGACTTGCAATCATACAGGATTATTCAGGGAGACAAAACCAAAGACACGCTCCGTTTCTCCGCCCGCTTGCTGGTGAAAACCAAACTGCAAAAACTCGGCAGAACCTATGTTTTCACCTTGCCTTTGCTGCTGAAACCCTATACGCCGGATTTGGTCAAATTGGACAAGCGGAATTTCCCGATTTTCTATCCGCGATATGAAAATGTGGACCGGTATGAAATGCATTACCGCATTCTCCTGAAAAACGGAAAGAAATTTACTTCCGTACCCGAAAACGTGAGCGGCACCTATAAAAAACACCGTTTCAGTATCCGTTTCAAAAAGCTTTCGCCCGTGGAAATGAAAGCGGATGTCGTGGCGGATACCGATATGGCAAATATTTCTCCGGAGGAATTCGCCGCCTTCAAGAAGTATGTGCAATCCTATCTGGACGGTGTGGAAACGCTTATCGGATTTCAGTAGGAATTAAAGAAAATTCAACGATAGCCGGCGGATGATCATCAGGATTGTTCGCCGGTTGTTTTTTCAATGTTGTAGTAGC
>CAYUQW010000151.1:0-3877 GCA_964446985.1 uncultured Flavobacteriaceae bacterium | reverse complement strand
GTTTGTTTGTAAATTTTCGCAAGATATTTTGTAATAAAATTTAATTTTTTTGTTTGATTCGTATGCGCAATGGCAAAATGCAAGAAGGAAATAATTAATCCGAGAATGACATAAAAAATTTTATAAAAGGTTGTATTGAAGTAATTGAACAGTAAATAAACCGAGAATGCTACCATGATAATAACCAAGAAAAAAACTCCCCAAATCACCACATTTATTCCGAATTTCCTCATTAACGCTCTTGCAAACGGATTTTTTTCCTGTTCTACATTCGTAATTTGAGATGAGGTTGTCTTACAATCAAGATATTTTGACACGATAATTAAAAAAGAGACGAAATAAACCGGGAAATTCATATAATGCATTTTGATAACTACCGATTATTGTTTATCACGAAAATAATGAAATATACCATACGCTTTTTCTAAAAATTTACCAACAAAACCGTTCGTGATTTTTCGTCAATGTTCCGGAAACGGATTTTTTGGCAAGTGCCTGTATTTTCACCTCCGCTTCTCCGCCTTCAAAAAAGCCGTATCGCCGGGCAGGCTGATAATATCATAACCGTTCCTGCGGAGGATTTTCCGCACTTCTTCACGCAATTTGCCTTTGCCCAAACCGTGGACCACCGTAAACGACCGGATTTTCTTTCGTTCCGCCTCACGGATAAAATTTTCCAAATGCCGTAGCTGTTCGGTAAAAATTTCGTGCGGAGTCATTCGCCGGAGGATTTTTTCACAGTCGTGTTTGTCGTTGCAGCGAATCAGTTTTTCGATATGCAAATCGATGACCGGACTGTTGCCGGCGGGTTTCTTCCGTCGCTTTACCGGCAAATCCTTCGGAACGGACGGCGCGCTGTCGATGTCCATATCCGCAACGGGAATTAATTCCTCGCTATGAAAAGGCCATTCCATACCTTCGGCTTCGACAAATACCGTATCCCCTTCGACACGGCGGACAATTCCTTGCATCGTGCCGTCTTTTTCCTGTACCTTTTGTCCGGGACGGAAGTTCGGTTTCATTGCCGGCGGATTTCGTCCAATATTTCCAGGATGATGTCCGCGGCTTTTTCCAGATCCGCGCGAGCAATGTTCAACGGCGGTGTCAAACGTACGGCGCGGGGCTCGTAGAGCAACCAAAAAAGTATCAGGCCGCGTTGCAAGGCGGTAAGAATCAGCCGGTCGGCGGTTTGTTTATCGGGCATCATAAGCGCGAGCATCAAGCCTCTTCCGCGGATTTCCCTAATGAGCGGATGTTTCAGTTTTTCGCGCAGAAATTGTTCGTCCGCCAAGGCTTTTTGTCCGAGATTTTCCGCTTCGATAACATCCAACGTGGCTTTGGCCGCCGCCGCAATAACGGGATGACCGCCGAAAGTGGTGATATGGCTCATCGGCGGGCGGATAAACGTATCGAACAGTTCAGGCGAAGCGCTCACGGCACCGACCGGAAAACCGCCGCCCAAAGCTTTTCCCGTAATCAGAATATCCGGAACGACGTCATAATTCTCAAAACCGAACATTTTGCCCGTACGGGCAAAACCGGTTTGTATTTCGTCCAATATCAGCAAACTGCCCGTTGCTTCGCAACGCGCTTTGACCTTTTTCAGATAAGCGTTTTGCGGTTCGATAAACCCGGCACCGCCTTGGATGGTTTCCAAAATAACGGCTGCGGTACGGCGGTCGATTTTTTCCAAATCTTTCTCGTCGTTATAGACGATAAATTCCACACCGGGAATCAAGGGGGCAAAAGGTATTTTCCGCGGTTCGTACCCCATGACCGAAAGGGAGCCTTGCGTATTGCCGTGGTAGGATTTTTTGGCCGCCACAATCTTGGGACGTCCCGTAAATTTCTTCGCCAGTTTTATCGCCGCTTCGGTGGCTTCGGTACCGGAATTGACGGGATACATCATCGACAGGTTTTCCGGCAGAAGCGATGCCATTTTTTGCGCCAATTGCAACGAAACGTCTTGTAAAAACTCGCCGTACACCATCACGTGCCAATAGCGTTCCAATTGCATTTTTACGGCACGCTCCACTTCCGGGTGTCTGTGCCCCAAAGGCAATGCCGAAACACCGGCAACCAAATCGAGGTAGGCTTTTCCTGCGGTATCGTAAATATACGCGCCTTCGGCGCGGCTTACTTCAATGCCCATCGGCGACGGGCCCGTCGGGGCCAAAAAGGTTCGGTACGGTGTTTTCATCACAAATGTTTAAATATTCGTGCGGGAATTTTCAACGGCTCCGGTTTGTCCGTTTGGTGTTGTTGTGACGGGGGCGTTATTTTCTCTGAGCGATTGTCGAGAATTTCCTCTTTGGAACGGATACGCTCGTTTCCGCGCCACAGAAATCCCGGTAATTTTTTCAGGGCTTCGGGAAATTTTCCGGGCGGATAAGTCGTTCCCGACGGATGATCGCGCAAGTAGATTTTTTCGATTTTTCCATCGGTATTCAAATCGATATTGATGGCACTGCATACGCTTTTGTCTATGCCGATGAGTTTGTTTTTTTCGTTGCGGACATAGTAAATCGTTTCGGTATTGCCGATGATATCGATGTGGCGCAATTTCCCGTCGATGAATTTGCCTTTTAGCGTTTTTCCTTTGATTTGATTGTATCCGGCACTGTCTTTTTGGATAATGAAAACGTCTTGCGGAATCAGGAGGGAATCGGGGTTTTTCCCTGTGGAATCGGATTTTACGATGATACTGCGTCCGGTTATTTGTGCATCTTCCGACCACAGAACCGGCCGCTTGTACAATTCGATTTGCTTGCGCCTGTCGTCGCGAAACAGGGAATCGCAGCGTCCGCTGAAACCCTTTTGGTAGAATTTCACACCGGGATAAGCCCAAAAAATACGGCTGCTGTCTTGCTTTTTGACAAAAATGTGTTGTGCGCCGAGATACAACGTGTCTTTTTCGCCGTAGTTGATTACGACGGGATGCTGGTCAAGGAAAACGGAATCGTTCTTGTTCCATTGTTCGACATAACCGGCCAAGGTAATGATTTTATTATCGGGATCCTGCATTTTCACGTGTCCCGTAGCCGAATAGAATTCGCGGGATTTATCCAGATAAATACTGTCGGCGGACATCCATTTTTTCCCCGATCGCACCAAGGCGTTTCTGCTGAACCACCCGCTTTTGCTTTGCGTATCGTAGAAACCTTTTTCGGCATAAATAACATCGTTGTTTTTGCCGTAAATGTCGGTCGGACCGAGAAAATATACCGTCCGGCTTTTCGTGTTGTATTGCAAATGGGCCGATTCGATGCGGTAATCGGGATTATCGACCCGGACATCGCCGATAAATTCGTAGAGATTTTTCTTAATGTAATAATTGCCCGTACGGCTGTTGATGGTATTGACCGTATCCCGGATGGTGCCGCCGGAACGATAGTAGGCGATTTCTTCTTGCCTGTCGTAGATCAGGGTATCGGTACGGAGGCTGTTCCCCGGTGTGCGCAGGAAAACGCGGTTTATGGCCACGGAGAAATTCCGCCGGCCGTCGTAACGGAGAATTTCCGCTTCGAGGTAAAGCGTATCGCCTTGATTGAAAAAGACATTGCCGGAAGCTTCGGCAAAATTTTTTTTGGTATCCAAAATGGCTTTGTCACAACTCAAAACGGCCTCTTTGTGTTTAAGTTCCACGTGACCGATCAATAATTTTTGCCCTGGATACTTTTCCAACAACACCATTTTATCGGCATGGAGCACTTCGATAGGCTCGGTTTTTTCTTGGGCATTCAATATAAAAAAGCCCGACCATACCAGCCAAAAAAATATTTTTTTCATACGGTGATTTTCCCGGATAAAAGCTTAGCGTAAAACTACTAAAAATAACGGCATCAGAGACCGGCAATTTTGATCAGGTTTCGGTGAA
>CAYUQW010000150.1:0-3882 GCA_964446985.1 uncultured Flavobacteriaceae bacterium | reverse complement strand
AGGATACTTTTCTCGTCGATCCAACCCTGGTATCCGTCATACACATTTTCTATCAGACGCCATTGACGTCTGTCGTCCAAAATGCGGACGGCATCGCCGAAAAGCAATTGTGTTTCCATCTCCGCCCGGTCGTCGGGCTCGGCCCTGACGGGAACCAGGCTGTTAACTACCAAAGCAAAACCGCTCATCTATTCTTCGTTTTCCACCACAAAAGCACTGGCACCGCCGCCACCGTTACAAATACCGGCCGCACCGTATTTTCCGCCGTATTGTTTCAGAATATTGACCAAAGCCATAATAATCCTTGCCCCGCTTACGCCCAGCGGATGGCCCAAAGAAACGGCGCCTCCGTGAACATTGGTACGGTCGTGAGGCAAATGCATCAGTTTTTCATTGACCAGAGCCACTACGGAAAAAGCTTCGTTCACCTCGAAGAAATCGATATCTTTCACATCCAAACCGGCTTTTTTCAAAGCCTTGGGAACGGCATGCGCAGGTGCGATAGGGAATAATTCGGGTTTTAAGGCCGCATCGGCATAAGAAACCACCTTGGCCAAGGGTTTTATACCCAATTCTTCGGCTTTCTTACGGGTTGTCAGTATCAAAGCCGCGCCGCCGTCATTGATGGTGGACGCATTGGCGGCCGTTACGGTTCCTTCTTTGGTGAAAACAGGTCTTAACGAAGGAATTTTTTCGAATTTGACATTCTTATATTCTTCGTCTTCATCGAAAATGACGGCACCGCCTTTACGTTGCGGAATTTCCACGGGAACCACTTCATCTTTGAAACGACCTTCGGCCCAAGCTTTGGCCGAACGCTTGTAGGATTCTATCGCATAAGCATCCTGTTCCTCACGGCTAATCCCGTATTCTTCCGCCACTTGGTCGGCAAAAACACCCATATGTTTGAGCGAATAGGCATCGGTCAGCCCGTCGAATACCAAACCGTCCACGGCTTTGACATCGCCCAGTTTCACCCCTTGCCGCATAGGCAAATAATGCGGAGCCAAACTCATATTTTCCATACCGCCGGCCACCATGATACCGGCATCGCCGGCCTTGATATTATTGGCTGCCAACATCACGGCTTTCATCCCCGAAGCACAAACCTTGTGGATGGTCGAAGCGGGAACCGTCTCGGGAATGCCCGCATAGATAGCCGCTTGCCTTGCCGGCGCCTGGCCGACGCCGGCTTGCAAGACATTGCCCATAAAAACCTCATCGATTTTTGCCGGATCAAGCCCGATTTTTTCCAAGGCGCCTTTGATAGCCACGGCACCGAGTTTGGGCGCAGGTATATTTTTCAAACTCCCCATAAAACTTCCCAGAGGCGTTCGCGCATAGGAAATAATCACAATATCATCGGCTTTTTTCATAATTCGTATGTTTTGATTAGTTGGTTAAAATTAATTTTCCGGATTCAGGATAATCGGCAATCCGTCTTTGCCGCTACCGATAACAATCACCTTACTATTGGGTGATTCGGCCAGTTTCAGGGTTGCCTCAATGCCTTTCCAACGAAGCAATTTATCGGAAATACCTTCGGTAACGATATGTTGGAAATCACGGATACCTTCGGCTTCGATACGTTTCCGTTCCGCCTCCTTCTTCTCTTTTTGCAAGCGGAATTCGTATTCCAAAGCTTCCTGTTGTTGTTTCAATTTGCGCTCGATGGCCGTCTTAATCGTCGGCGGAAGGGTTACGTCACGCACCAGGATTTTATTCAACTGGACAAACTGGTTTTTCAGAATTTGCGCGGTTTCATCGAAAATTTCCTGTTGGATGGCTTCTCTTTTGCTCGAATAAATCTGTTCGGGCGTATAACGTCCCACCACGGCACGCGTAGCCGAACGAACCGCCGGCTTCAACACATCGTCAATGTAATTTCGTCCGCGATATTTATGTAGTTTTGCCAGATTTTTTATTTGGGGTTGAAACCAAACACTGGCTTCCAGCGTAATATCCAATCCGTCCTGCGACAGAACTTTCATCACTTCCTTTATCTGTTGCTGGCGAACATCATAGATATACACCTTGTTCCAGGGAGCCACCAGATGAACCCCTTCGGACAAGGGCGGGCGTAGGGTATCGACACCGCCACCGAAGGGCCTGAAAATAACCCCTCTTTCCCCGGGACCAATCGTAACAACGGAAGCGGCAAGCAATATTATCAAAACAATAATGCCGGCTATCACAAGATAAGTTTTCTTCCCAGGCGTATTTTTGAATTTCATTTCCTGTATTTCCATTATCAATGTTTTATTATGCTTTTACCATTTTTTACATAAATAATAAATTGATATCGCGGTATTCCGTTCCGAACCATTCGGCCACGGCACGGTTGGTAATAATTCCGCGGTAGGTATAGATACCTTCGCGCAATCCCCGGTTGACGGCAAAAGCATTGGCAAAACCGCCCGTTTCCAGAATATCGCGGAGGTAGGCCGTCAACACATTGCTGAAAGCAATACTGGCCGTACGGGAATATTTCGAAGGAATATTGGGCACGCCGTAATGCAAAACTTCATCCTTGATAACGACCGGATTGGCGTGCGAGGTCAAAACGGAAGTTTCCGAAACACCGCCGCGGTCGATACTCACATCCACGATCACGGAGCCGGGCTTCATACGGGAAACCATCGTTTCGGTAATAACAACCGGCGTCCGCACTTTACCCCGCAACGCACCGATAACCACGTCGGCTTGTTCAAGCGCACGGGCGATATTGGTCGGTTGCAACGTGGAAGTATATACCACCCCGCCGACATTGGTTTGTAAACGGCGGAGCTTGGCGATGGAATTGTCGAATACTTTCACCGAAACACCCAATCCCAAAGCCGTTCGTGCGGCATATTCCCCTACCGTTCCGGCACCGAGAATCACCACCTCGGCAGGCGGAACACCGCTGACATTGCCCAAGAGAATATTCCTGCTGATATTGACTTTCCCCAAAAGTTCCGCGGCAATCAAAACGGAAGCCGTACCCGCAATTTCGCTCTGCGGACGAACGACGGGATAAATGCCGTGATCGTCACGGATAAATTCAAAAGCCAAAGCGGTTATCTGTTTGTCGGCCAGCATCGTAAAATATTCCTTCTTCTGTAAATTCACTTGGAGCGCGGAAAACACGGTGGCACCCGGCTTCATCAGTTTGATTTCTTCCAACGTGGGCGGTTCCACTTTGAGAATGATATCGTTGGAGAAAACCCTTTCGCGGTCATCCGTGATTTCGGCACCGGCCTCGGCATAATCGCGATCACTGTACAAAGCCCCTTCGCCTGCACCTTCCTCGACCATAATGCGGAATCCGTTCCCGGTCAACACGCCGACGGCATCCGGCGTAAGGCATACGCGTTTTTCCTGCAAATGAATTTCTTTGGGGATACCTATAAAATAATTCTTCTTGCGCTTCAAAACGGCAAGACGCTCTTCCTGGGGAATCAACAGGTTTTCGGGATATTTGGCCTTACTCATTGTGACTGATTTTCAAGATACGGGTTCCGTCGGTTCCGGTTTCAATTTCTACGCGATCAAAATCCTCCGGCAAAAAAGCTTCGGCCAATGCGGGCCATTCGATCAAAATCCAAGCTTCCGGAGATACATATTCCTCAAATCCGATATCCGACAATTCTTCCACGGAATGAAGGCGGTACAGATCGAAATGATATAAGGGCGAACCTTCGCGTGTGGTATATGGCTGTACAATGGCAAAAGTGGGCGAACCGAGAAAAGTTTCCCCGGTCAAACGCTTGATCAGCGCCGAAGCCAAGGTTGTTTTTCCCGCGCCCATCGGGGCATCCAACAAAATTATTTTCGAACGTATATGCGCCAAAACAAATTCCGCGGCCTTGTCAATTTCGTCGAGACCGTATTGGAATACCG
>CAYUQW010000149.1:0-3974 GCA_964446985.1 uncultured Flavobacteriaceae bacterium | reverse complement strand
CGAAGCCGTCGCCGCAGGTGAAGGTGCGTTGAGCACATAAAGAATACGCCCTTCCCGTTCCAGAATAAAATCATCCGCCAAATGTCCTTTTCTGTCAACCGTTTGCGCCCTGATACCCGGACGGTGCGGAAGCAAATCCGAGACTTCCACGTCCGGCAACATCTCACGGACGGAAGCCGCAAAACGTTTTTTCGAGAACGACCGCAACATCTCGGCCGCACCGTAACGACCGTATTTGAAGGCCAATTTCCAAAATCCCGGCCACGTAAAAGTTTTCACGCTGTCGTGCCAATTAAATCCCGTTTTGGCATAAGCCTCCCTGCCCAAGGCCAAAACCGCATTGGGGCCGGCCGTAACTTCTCCGTTGATATGTCTGGTCAAATGCACGCCCAAAAACGGAAAACGTTCGTCCGGAACGGGATATACCAAGGAGCGTACTTTACGGGCAATCCTCTCGGACAAACGGTAATATTCCCCGCGAAAAGGAATAATGCGGTAACCGGAATCCTTGAACCTGTCGGCATATAATCCGGCGCAAACCACGACATAATCAGCTTCTAATTTGCCTTTTTTCGTCAGAATTACCGGCCGGTCTCCCGGAAGAATTTGCACCGCTTCCGTATGAAAATGAAAAACAACACCTTCGTTCTCCAACAATAAATACAACCTTTCCGCAACTTCACCGAAATCGATAACGCCTGTCTGCGGCACGAACAAGCCCGCCACACCCCGCACATACGGTTCATACTCCTTTATGCCCGACTTATCCAATTTTATCAATCCTTTCAAACCCGCCTTTTTACCGTTTTCATATAACCTTTCCAAGCCGGGCAATTGTTCTTTTCTTGTAGCCAAAATCAATTTACCGGAGATTTTGTAAGGAATCTTCTCCGCTTCGGCAAAATCAAGCATCATCCGGTATCCTTCCAGGCAATTTTTCGATTTCAAAGAACCCGGTTTGTAGTAAATGCCCGAATGCAAAACGCCGCTGTTTCTTCCCGTTTGGTGTAAAGCGGGCGCCGGTTCCTTTTCCAAAACCGTGATTTGGGCTCCGGGAAATTTCCTGCGTAGAAAACGCGCCGTTGCCAATCCGACGATTCCCGCCCCGATTACAGCGATATGTTTTTTCATACCTGCAATCTACGCCAAGAACGGGAAAATTTCCAAAGATTATTGCCGGGTTTTTTCAATGAAATTTTATCGAAATTGCCATTAATCATAATTTAAATCGATTAACATAGCATTCCTTATCACGGTTTTTTTTAGCTTTGTGCCAAAAATTTTATCAAATGGATATCTGGCAAGTAATTATACCCTGGTCTTTGGTTATTTTGTTTGTAGTGGGATATATCGCCATTGCCACGGAACATTCGTTGAAAGTGGATAAGACGGTTCCCGCACTGGTAATGGCTGCCGTTCTTTGGACGGTTTTGAGCATAGCATACAAACACGGAATTATTTCCATCATCGACCCGGAAGGACACGTTTTCAGTTTTACCGAAGGAAAAGTGGCGGAAGAAGGTTTCAGAAATATTTTGCTGCATCATTTGGCCAAAACCGCCGAAATATTGGTTTTTCTGACAGGTGCAATGACCATCGTGGAATTGATCGACCTGCATCGCGGATTCGAAATCCTCAAAGCCAAAATCAAAACCAACAGCAAGCGTAAATTACTATGGATTATCAGCTTCCTTGCTTTCCTTCTCTCTTCGGTTATCGACAACTTGACGGCCACCATCGTTTTGATAACTTTACTGAGGAAACTTATCAAAGATAAAAATACCCGTTTGTGGTATGCTTCAATGATTGTTATAGCAGCCAATGCCGGCGGCGCCTGGTCGCCCATTGGTGACGTTACGACGACAATGCTATGGATAGCCAATAAAATCAGTGTGGGCGGTTTGATAGAACACGTGGTGGCTCCTTCGATTTTGAATTTGGCCGTTCCTTTGGCTATCGTTTCGTTTTTCCCGGTTTTCAACGGTAAAGTGCGTATCAAAGGCAACGGGGAAAAAGAAATCGAACGCTTGGAATTATTGCTCAGCAGCCGGACAATGCTGATTGTCGGACTGGGATCAATCGTTATGGTTCCGGTTTTCAAAGTCATTACACATTTGCCGCCGTATATGGGAATGATGCTGGCTTTGGGCATCGTTTGGTTGGTATCGGAGTTGGTTCATCCCGAAGAAAATTTCACGGAAGAACGCAAACATTTGTATTCGGCCCATAAAGCCCTTTCCCGTATCGAAATGTCGAGTATCCTGTTTTTCCTTGGTATTTTGCTGGCCGTGGCCACATTGGAAACGGTGGTTTGGGGAAAAATTCCCATTGGAAACGAAATGGTAAATGCCAATGCCTTGCAATATTTGGCCTATAAATTATCCGTTATCTTCCCCAGTCAGGAAGTGGTCATTATCTTACTCGGTATCCTCTCGTCCGTTATCGACAATGTTCCGCTTGTAGCGGCCTCAATAAGTATGTTTAATTGGCCTATCGATCATGTCTATTGGCATCAAATTGCCTATTCCGCAGGAACGGGCGGTAGCATTCTTATCATCGGTTCGGCCGCCGGAGTTGCCGCAATGGGTATGGAAAAAATCAATTTCTTCTGGTATCTGAAAAAAATATCCTGGTTGGCTTTTCTCGGATTTATGACCGGTTTTATCACCTTCTGGCTGGAACATTTCTTTATGTAAAGGCGGAAACGAATTGAATTTTTAGACGATTATCCGGCTTTTTATTATTGATTCTCTAATTTAAATCAATACGGATATTGTATTTTTATCGTATATTCAACGCCTGTTACATTAACCCAAAAAAATTCAAATATGATGCATAGGAAAAAACGTTCTTGGGCAGAGCCCTATAAAATTAAAATGGTCGAACCCTTGCGTATGTTGTCGCGTCGGGAGCGAGAGAAAGCCATTCGCGAAGCGGGATACAATACCTTCTTGCTTCGTTCGGAAGATGTCTATATAGATTTGTTGACCGACAGCGGAACTTCCGCTATGAGCGATCGCCAATGGGCGGGATTAATGTTGGGAGACGAAGCTTATGCCGGAAGCAGGAATTTTTATCATTTGGAAGAAACCGTACGTGAAATTTACGGATACAAATATCTGGTTCCCACGCATCAAGGTCGTGCCGCCGAACATATCATTTCGAAAATCCTGATTAAGCCCGGCGATTATATTCCCGGAAATATGTATTTCACCACGACGAAATTACACCAGGAATTGGCCGGCGGAAAATTCGTTGACGTTATTATCGACGAAGCCCACGATCCCAACAGCGAGCACCCCTTCAAAGGGAATGTGGATCTGAATAAACTGGAAAACCTGATAAAAAAAGTCGGTGCTGAAAAAATTCCTTATGTGGCCATCGCAACTACGGTCAATATGGCGGGCGGACAACCGATTTCACTGGAAAACCTGAAAGCCGTACGGGAATTGACGCAAAAACACGGCATTCAAATCGTGCACGATATGACACGCGTGGCCGAAAATGCCTATATGATTCAACAAAACGAACCCGGCTATGCCGATAAAACCGTAGCGGAAATCGTCAAGGAAATCAATTCGCTGACCGACCACGCCACGATGAGCGCCAAGAAAGATGCGCTGGTGAATATCGGCGGGTTCCTGGCCACAAACGATCCGGACGTATTTGAGCAAGCACGTAATTTGGTGGTGGTTTACGAAGGTTTGCACACCTACGGCGGATTGGCCGGACGTGATATGGAAGCTATGGCAATCGGTATCAGGGAATCGGTTTCGGACGAACATCAAAAAGCACGGGTCGGACAGGTGCATTATCTCGGAAATATGCTCTTGGAAGCGGGCATTCCTATTGTAAAACCGGTAGGAACGCACGGCGTTTTCCTGGATGCCAAAGCATTTTATCCGCACCTGAAACAAGACCAATTTCCCGCACAAACCCTTGCCGCGGAATTATACGTTGATTCGGGAGTTCGC
>CAYUQW010000148.1:0-3976 GCA_964446985.1 uncultured Flavobacteriaceae bacterium | reverse complement strand
GCCGAACGTTTGTCGGAAAAAGGCGTTCCGGTTTTGCTGATGGATATCAAAGGCGACCTCAGCGGATTGGCCAAACCCAGCCCCGGGCATCCGAAAATCGACGAAAGGATGCAAAAAATCGGCTTGCCTTTTAAACCTACCGGTTATCCCGTCGAATTTTTCTCGCTCACGGGCAAGGAAGGCGTGCAATTGCGCGCAACCGTTTCGGAATTCGGGCCGGTGTTGATGTCAAAAATTCTCGATTTGAACGATAACCAGTCCGGATTGTTGGCCGTGCTGTTCAAATATGCCGACGACAAGCGTTTGCCCTTGGTGGACTTGAAAGATTTGAAAGAATTGATGCGATGGGCAATGGGGCAAGGACGACAGGAATTTCAGGAATCCTACGGCCGCGTTTCCACGGCGTCGATGGGGGCTATCCTGCGGAAGATAGTGGAGTTGGAACAACAAGGAGCCGAAGTCTTTTTCGGAGAACCTTCCACGGATATCGAAGATTTTATGCGCGTGGATCAAGACGGGAAAGGCATCATTAACATTATCCGTCTCACGGACATTCAGGAAAAACCCAAATTGTTTTCAACCTTTATGCTCCAACTATTGGGCGAACTTTATGCCAAGATGCCCGAAATCGGTGATCCGGATCAACCGGAATTGGTATTTTTTATCGACGAAGCGCATCTGATTTTCAAAAACGCTTCGAAAGCCCTTTTGGAAGAATTGGAAACCATCATCAAACTTATCCGCTCCAAAGGTATCGGCATTTTCTTTGTCACGCAAAACCCGCGGGACATTCCCGATGAAATTCTTTCGCAATTGGGTACGAAGATTCAACACGCCCTTCGCGCTTTTACGGCCAAAGACCGTAAGAACATCAAATTGACGGCGGAGAATTTTCCCGTCACCGATTTTTACAATACGGACAAACTCCTGCTCAAACTGGGTATCGGTGAAGCGCTGGTAACCGGTTTGGGGCGTAAGGGCCGTCCGACCCCCTTGGTTCACACGATGATGCGCGCACCGCAAAGCCGGATGGACATACTCACGCCAAGTGAATTGAATGAAATTCTCCTGAAATCGGAACTGCGACGGAAATACCAGAAACCCATCGACAAGGAAAGCGCCTACGAAATTTTACAGGAAAAATTACATCGCGCCCAGGCGGAATCGGAAGAAGAAGCCGAACGTGAAGCGGAAAAAACAAAAAAACGCGGAAGGAAAGAAAAAAGCACTTTCGAGAAAATCCTCACCAGTTCCGTAGGCCGTACGGTCGTTCGCGAATTAACCCGTTCGTTACTGGGCGTTTTGGGACTCGGTTACACGCGCAGACGCAGGAGACGATACTAAAAAAACAGGCCGTTACATTTTCTCCCTGGCAAGTTCGACGATTTTTTGTTCCCGTTCGAAAGTCGCTTGCAGTATGTTTTCGGCTTCGGCGATTAAATTCCCGGCCGCTTCCGTATTTTTTAAAGAACGGGCGTTTATCAGAACATTAAAATACGCACCGTACACACCCGTACGCAGCGCCATAGCACCCACCGCCGCATCCGATATCGAAGCGGGCAAACCTTCCCGCGCCATCGCTTCCGGAACTTCCATCGCCTCATAAGCCGTTTGCATTACTTTCAACGGAACTTGCGTAGCATACAACGTGGCTTCTTCTATGGCACGCATTCGTGCTTCCTTTTCTTCGGCCGTATTTTTCGGCATCCGGAATGCTTGCAAAATGTTATTGAAAGCCTGCGTATCTTCATCAACCAATTGCAACAAGCGTTGCTTGTAAGCTTCGCCTTTGCTCGCCCAACCGGAGAAAAATTCCCAACGCTCGTCCCAACCGCGTTTGTGCGAGGACAGATTGGCCACCATCGTTCCCAATGCCGCTCCCAAAGCCGCAATATAAGCCGAAACCGAACCGCCTCCCGGCGCAGGCGATTCCGAAGCCGTTTCGTCGGCAAAATCCTCTAAGGTTTTATCAATCAAACGGTTTTTGTTTTCTTCCAAACGGTATTCGATAATTTTTTCCTTGGGATCAAAAGGTTTCAGATCGTCCAGACCAAGGGATTTTACGGCGATTTTTATTTTTTCTTTTTCCGGTATTCCCAAAGAACGCTGTTGTTTTCGCAAAAAATAATCGGCGGCGTCGATCAAGACTTTTTTAGGCACCAATCCGATAATTTCAGACCCCGTTACACGCACACCCCGCTTATCGGCCGCTTTCACCGTTTCGTCGAAAACCAAATGTACGGGGGCTTTGTTAATGTCGGTAATGTTGTAGGAAACCTGAGCAATACCGTACTCCTCGATGTACCATCCGATACCTTTCACGCCTTTGAATTTTCCCGGAATACGTACGGGATTTCCCTTCTCGTCCCTGACGATTTCGCCGGTTAACGGATTCCCCTTCCGCTTGACACGTCCGGCTTCGCGAATATCGAATGCAATGGCATTGGCACGTCTTGTCGAGGTCGTATTCAGATTGACATTATAAGCCACCAAAAAATCCCTTGCGCCGATAGCCACGGCTCCCGAACGCGCCACTTCTTCGTTCCATTCCGAAGGACCGAAATCCGGTTTCCAGCCGGGATCCTGCAATTTGTCGCGCAAGCCTTCGTATTCCCCTTTGCGCACGTTGGCCAAATTCCTTCTTTTTTCTTCCGTAGCGGCATTTTCGTACAGATATACGGGAATATGCAATTCCTCTCCTACCCTTTTTCCCAATTTTCGCGCCCACCCGGCCGTTTCCTCCATCGAAATTCCCGATACAGGCACCAAAGGACATACGTCCGTGGCACCGAAACGCGGGTGTTCGCCTTTATGCGTACGCATATCTATCAGTTCCTTGGCTTTGGCTATCAGACGGAAAGCGGCTTCAACGACTTTTTCCGGCTCTCCGACGAAAGTTATAACGGTTCTGTTGGTGGCTTGACCGGGATCTATATCCAGCAGTTTTACGCCGTCAACGGTTTCCACTTGCGAAGCAATAGCCTTGATTTTGGCCATATCTTTTCCTTCGCTGATATTGGGCACGCATTCAATAAGTTGTTTCGACATAAGGTTTCGATTATTTATCCGTCGTTGTCAAAAATATTATTTTTTCCGGTAACACCGTCCGGTTTGATACGGTATATCCTCATAATTTTTTCCTCTCGAAAGCATCGATAAACGAATCCGGGGTTATATTGATTATCCGTATGCCTTTGGTCTCCGCATAATCGCGTATATCGTGATACGAGCGAAAGGCATAATACCATTTTTCCAAAATTTCGTGCATTTTCCGTTGTCCTTTGCCCAATTTTTTCATCGTATCGGGGCGGGCGGTGCGGGCATCGTAAAAATGTTTCTGGGTCAGATATACGGTATTATCATCCGCCACGAACAATTCTTTCATCCAATTATGGTCGGCGCCGGCGAGATATATTTTTCTCTTACCCATCCAAATCGACAGCATCAGCGAAGGAATCAACACATTGTGCGGACGCGGAATGCCGATATGCCGATTGTAGAGCAAATGACGAAACCAACGGTAACCCTCAACGGGAAGCGTATTGTAAAAACGGATTTTAATATGCGGATTATCCGCCAAAATTTTTTGCCAGAATTTTTTCCGCCGGGCCCCGACGGGAATAAAAAAATCCATATCCCACTGTGTTTTAAGGGTCAATGCATTAAAAAAATCCCTGCGCCAGGATTTATATTCCGGGAGCACATCGTCGATCCACATTTCGGGGGATGACACCACATAATATTGCGGGCGAATCTGCTCGAAAAAATCCGATTGCACAAACATATTCACCGCCAAGGTTTCCTTATCCGCCAAAAACTGCCGGTGTTTTTCGATAAAACCCGAAAGCGAAGGTCCGTTACCGAGTATGACCAAATCCTTATCTCCTTGTGGATTTATTGTAGAAGGCGGCCGCCAGAAAAAAGGCATTTTAAGAATCGTCAGCAAACTTTGCGTTCCCGCAAAAACCGCGTCGCG
>CAYUQW010000147.1:0-3992 GCA_964446985.1 uncultured Flavobacteriaceae bacterium | reverse complement strand
TCATTATCTGATATATTTTGAAAAATCCTTATGCTCGGCTTTGTGCAGATCTTCTTCGGACAGGGAGGCAAAATATTCCAGGGTTTTTTTCATACCCGTTTTACGGTCGGTTTTCGGCTCCCATCCCAAGATCCGGCGTGCCAAGCCGATATCGGGGCATCGTTTTTTAGGGTCGTCTTCGGGCAGAGGTTTGAATATGATTTTAGATTGTTTATTTCCGGTAAGTTCCAGTAATTCACGGGCGAAATCCAAAATGGTGATTTCTTCGGGATTGCCGATGTTCACCGGGCCGGTGTAATCGCTCATCAACAGGCGGAAAATACCTTCCACCTCGTCATCCACGTAACAGAACGAACGTGTTTGGCTTCCGTCACCGAAAACCGTTAGATCTTCGCCGCGTAAAATTTGCCCGATAAAGGCGGGTATAACGCGCCCGTCGTTGAGGCGCATACGCGGTCCGTAGGTATTGAAAATCCGGACGATGCGCACTTCCAAACCGTGAAAACGGTGGTAGGCCATCGTAATGGCTTCCTGAAAGCGTTTGGCTTCGTCATAGACGCTGCGAGGTCCCACGGGATTGACATTTCCCCAATAGGTTTCCTTCTGCGGATGCTCCAACGGGTCGCCATATACCTCGGAGGTCGAGGCAACCAAAATACGGGCTTTCTTGTTCCGTGCCAGTCCGAGCATATTGTGCGTACCCATGGCTCCCACTTTGAGCGTTTGGATGGGGATTTTCAAATAATCTATCGGGCTTGCAGGCGAAGCAAAATGCAGGATATAATCGATTTTTTCGTCCAAATACAGGGGCGTGGTTACGTCATGTTCGATAAACCTGAAATGCGGATGGTCCTTCAGATGTGCCAGATTGCCGGGATTGCCGGTAATGAAATTATCCACACCGATAACCGAAAAACCTTTGGCCAAAAAATAATCGGTCAAATGCGAACCCAAAAATCCTGCCGCTCCTGTAATCAGAACTCTTTCCATAATTTTCTCACGTTAGTCACCGGCATTCTTCCAATGGAATAATATACAAAATTATGACGTCGCATATTGTCAGGATCATATACATTTCTTCCGTCGAAAATAACGGGGAGTTTCATCAGCTTTTTCATTTTCTCGAAATCAGGCATACGGAAATCGTTCCACTCCGTACTGATTACAAGCGCATCGGCGTCTTTTAGCGCATCGTAGGGATTACCGGCATATTGAATTTTGTCGCCTAATTTGCGGCGCACATTATCCATTGCTTCGGGATCATAGGCAACAATACGGGCGCCGTGTTTGAGCAATTCATCGATCATATACAAGGCCGGCGCCTCGCGGATGTCATCGGTTTCGGGCTTGAAAGCCAAACCCCAGAAAGCCAGTTTTTTATCTTTCAAATCATTGTCGAAGAAGGATAAAATTTTGGGAACCAAACGTTTGCGTTGTTCTTCATTGACTTGCATAACGGATTCGAGAATACGAAAGCGGTATCCGTGATCCAAGCCGGTTTTGAACAGGGCCTTGACATCTTTCGGGAAACAGGATCCGCCGTAACCGATACCGGGAAATAAAAAGCGTTTGCCGATACGGGAATCGGTTCCCATACCGATACGAACCATATCGACATTGGCGCCTACACGCTCGCAAAAATTGGCGATTTCGTTCATAAAACTGATTTTCATCGCCAGGAACGAATTGGCGGCGTATTTGGTGATTTCGGCGGATTTTTCGTCCATAATCAAAATGGGATTGCCCGAACGCACAAAGGGCCGGTAGAGTTTTTTCATCTTTTCGGCCGCCCGTTCGGAGGAAGTCCCGATCACCACACGCTCGGGTTTCATGAAATCGTCCACGGCAAAGCCTTCGCGTAAAAATTCGGGATTGGAAACCACATCGAAATCGGCATCGGGGGCCACAGTCTCGATAATCTTACGCACTTCGGCTGCCGTTCCCACCGGCACGGTACTTTTGTTGACGATGATTTTATATCCGGCATCCGGATTTTCGGCAAACAATTTCCCTATGTTGCCTGCTACCGATTTTACATAAGAAAGGTCGGCCGATCCGTCTTCGTCTTCCGGGGTAGGCAAGGCCAGAAAAATAATTTCTCCGTGCTTGAAACCTTCTTCCAATTCCGTTGTGAAAAACAAGCGTTCTGCCTTGGTATTTTTCTCGAATAATTTCTCCAAACCCGGCTCGTAAATCGGCACTTTTCCCGATTGCAGCTGCCTGACTTTTTCTTCATTGATATCCACACAAACCACTTCATTGCCCGATTCGGCCAGACAGGATCCGGTGACCAAACCTACATATCCTGTTCCTATAACGCTGATTTTCATACAATTAAAATCTTTTTATTAAAAATTTACATATTGACAAATTTACAATAAAATTTTATTAAGCTTCCGTCTTCCTTAGATATTGCAAAGCTTTTCGTTTTTTAATAATATAAATAATGACAAATGCCAGCAAAGTTGCCAAAGCGGCGCCGGCCAAACCGGTAACAGGAATTAACAGCAGGTTCAATACGATATTGATAAAGGCCGCAAGAGCCGTGGAACGGAAAATAATCCAATCTTTGTTTTTTCCGTAGAGAATATAATGATAGGCATAGGACAAATTCAAAATCCAATTGCCCAATACCAAAAGCACAAAAACATAGTATTTATGCAAATGTTCTTGCTTATGTAATAACAATAGGAGAGCGGGCATTGACAAAATTACGCCCACAGTGGTAAGTCCCGACCATCGGAAAATTTTTCGTTTGAAAATCCGGAATTTATTACGGAATTCCTCCTTGCGACCCGAGAGCAAACTTTCCACCAAACCGGGAAACAACAGTGAAATGACGGCCGTATAAACCACCGTATTGACCAATAAGGCTATATTGGAAAAAAAGGCATACACGCCGAGACTTTTTTTGTCCAGAAACCAGTCGATCATATAGCGGTCGGAAAATTCAATAATTTTATAGCTGATCGTTGCCAGAAAGAAGGGCATACTCACCGCCAAACCTTTTTTTATCCAAGACAAATCGGGTTTTCCAAGTGTCTTTTTCCAAGATTTTAAAGAAAACGGAATGCCTGAAACCGATATTAAGATAGAAATCAAATCGCCTGATAACCAATATATTAGGATTGATTTTATATCGATATGGCCGTAAAAATACAAATGTCCCAATGCCAGCGCAAAACCGAATCCGTTGCGGAAAAACAAATTGATATTGGCGAGCAAAGGTTTTTTCAGAATAAATAATAACCGGAACAATTCGTAGGATAGATGCTCGGCAATCAGCACGGCATAAAAAAGCCACAGATAGGAGCGATCCAGGAAACCGGCATGGAAAAATAGATAGAACAGCGGTAAAAAAACCAAATATACGGGAAGGTAAAACAAGAGTTGGTGCAAGAAAACGTGGGATACGGTCCGGCCGGGTTTGAGCATTTCCCGGTTGGCATAATAATAAAAGTCCAACCCGAGAAAATAAACGCCCAAGGTAACGGTGGTGGCAACAAGCGAATAGGCGCCGTAAACTGTCTCGGAATAGCGAAAAAACAAGGCAAAAAACAAAAAACGTATTCCGAGCGTCAGAAAACGGATGGCCAGATAAATCCAGGATGACGGAATATTCCGGATAAACGGCATTGAGAGAGGATTAAAGATGCGTAAAGATACTAAAAGCGCCGTTTATGCGGAAGCGGCTCAATCCTTGGTGATTTTCACGGTCAGGATATTGCGTTTGGCTTTATTGACGATATCCTCGGCGATACTGTCTTGCAGGAAGTGGAAAATGCCCTGGCGTCCGTGTGTGCTGAGCGCAATTAAATCGGCATCCACACGGGCGGCATAATGGAAAATGCCTTCCTGAACGGAATTATCGTCGTACAAAGCTTTGGCGTATGAAAAATCATCGATTTCCGGATGTTCCTTTACAAAATCGTCAATCAGTTTTTCACTGTCGTGTGTAGGCAGGAAATTGGTCACCGTATTGACCCGTAACA
>CAYUQW010000146.1:0-4001 GCA_964446985.1 uncultured Flavobacteriaceae bacterium | reverse complement strand
GTGCGGACGGGACTCGAACCCGCGACCCCCGGCGTGACAGGCCGGTATTCTAACCAACTGAACTACCGCACCCTTGCGTTTGCGAGTGCAAATATAGAAAAAAATTTTTTTCCAAAAGCAAAACCAAAAAAATTTTTTCAACCGTATTGAAAAATTTCCTTTTACAAATAACATTATTGAACATCCGTAAGGCCTGATTTCTTTTTAATTAATAATCGATATTGCCCCGAACAATAAAATTGAGTAATTTTATGGTATAAAATTAAGTCTTATGAAAATTCAATATCTCGGACACGCATCCCTGTTGATTGAAACCGCAGGAAAATATTTGGTAGTGGACCCCTTCATTACCGGAAATCCGCTCGCACAAGGAAAAATCGACGCGGATAAGCTTCCCGCCGATTACATCCTGGTCACACACGCCCATCAGGACCATATCCTCGATGTGGAACGTATTGCCGCCAATAATCCCGGCGCCAAAGTGGTTTCCAATTTCGAAATAGTGAATTATTTCGGTCAAAAAGGGATTGCCGGGCATCCGATGAACCACGGCGGCAGTTGGCAATTCGATTTCGGCCGTTTGACCTACGTCAATGCCATTCACACCAGTTCATTCCCCGACGGAAGTTATGGCGGTCAACCGGGAGGATTTGTCATCGAAAGCGAAGGAAAAACCCTGTACATCGCCGGTGACACGGCCCTCACGGAAGATATGAAAATCATTCCGATGATGGTACGTTTGGATGCCGCCTTCTTGCCGATCGGCGACAATTTTACCATGGGCTACGAAAGTGCCGTGGTAGCTGCCGACTTTCTGAAATTGGACCGTATTGTCGGTTATCATTTCGACACGTTTGACCTGATTAAAATCGACCATGATAAAGCACGGGCGGCCTTCGAAAAAGCCGGAAAAGAATTGATTATTCCGGAAATAGGCGAAGTGTTTGAATTGTAAATTATTGAAGAACTTATAAAACAAAACCCCGCCGCTTGCCAAGGCAAGCGGCGGGGTTTTTTATGCTGAACGGTATTCAAGAGGTTGCTTACATCATCGGCATACCGCCGCCGGGCATTCCGGCACCTGCACCGGCAGGATTTTCTTCTTTCTTCTCGATCAAAGCGCTTTCGGTGGTCAAAACCATTCCGCCGACCGAAGCGGCATTTTCGATGGCGATACGCGTTACTTTCTTCGGATCGATGATGCCGGCACGTAACATATTGGTATATTTGCCGTTTTTCACATCATATCCGAAGGCGCCTTTGCCTTCTTTCACTTTGGCTACGACAACGGAGCCGTCTTCTCCGGCATTATTGACGATTTGACGCAAAGGTTCTTCCAAACTTTTCTTCACGATCAGCACGCCGGTTTTTTCATCTTCATTGACCGTCTTGATTTTATCCAACGCCTTTTGCGTACGCAAGAGTGCCACACCACCTCCGGCAACGATGCCTTCTTCAACGGCGGCACGCGTAGCGTTCAAAGCGTCTTCCACACGGTCTTTTTTCTCTTTGAGTTCCACTTCGCTAGGAGCGCCTACGTAAAGAACGGCAACACCTCCGGCCAATTTGGCCAAACGTTCTTGCAGTTTTTCACGATCGTAATCGCTGGTAGTCGTTTCGATTTGTGCTTTGATTTGTTTGATACGCGCTTGGATGTCTTCGTCTTTACCGGCGCCGCCTACGATGGTCGTGTTATCCTTGTCGATGGTAACGCGTTCGGCTTGTCCGAGCATGTCCAATGTCGTATGTTCGAGCGTGTATCCGCGTTCTTCGGTAACATAGGTTCCGCCTGTCAAAATGGCAATATCTTCGAGCATGGCTTTACGACGGTCGCCGAAACCGGGCGCTTTCACGGCTGCCACTTTGAGTGTTCCGCGCAATTTGTTGACCACCAAAGTTGCCAATGCTTCGCCTTCCACGTCTTCGGCAATGATCAACAAAGGACGTCCGCTTTGTGCCGTTTTTTCCAAAATCGGCAACAAATCTTTCATCGTACTGATTTTCTTATCGGTAATCAAAATGTACGGACGTTCCAATACGGCTTGCATTTTGTCGGGATCGGTAATGAAGTAAGGCGACAGGTAACCGCGATCGAATTGCATACCTTCCACAACATCGACATACGTATCGGTTCCTTTGCTTTCTTCCACCGTGATAACACCGTCTTTACCGACTTTGGAAAAGGCTTCCGCTATAAGATTTCCGATAGTAAGGTCGTTATTGGCGGAGATGGTGGCCACTTGGCGGATTTTTTCAACGTCATCACCTACGGCAATAGCTTGTTTTCCCAATTCTTCGACTACTTTTTTGGTAGCTTTGTCAATACCGCTTTTCAAATCCATCGGATTGGCACCTGCCGTTACGTTTTTCAGTCCTTCACGCACAATGGCTTGTGCCAAAACAGTAGCCGTCGTGGTTCCGTCACCGGCCAAATCATTGGTTTTGGAAGCCACCTGTTTCACCAATTGAGCACCCATATTTTGGTGCGGATCTTCCAATTCCACTTCACGTGCTACGGTAACACCGTCTTTGGTGATTTGCGGACCGCCGAACGATTTGTCGATAATCACATTACGACCACGCGGCCCCAACGTAACTTTTACGGCATCGGCCAAAGCGTCGATACCTTTTTTCAAGCCTTCTCTTGCTTCGAAATCAAATTTTATTTCTTTTGCCATAGTGATAAATTTTTGTCGTTTTTTGCTGGCAATTTCACATAAATTATGCCAAGCCCGAAATGGTGTCAGATTGTCATAATATCCGGAAATGTTTTTGCAATTGACATTGATAATCAATTATTTATGAATATTGACATGCATAAACACCTATTTAAACCCTTGCGAGTAAAATAAAAGGATTTGTCTTGCGTTACAATAATAAAAAATCTCGCCTATGCCCCAAATCTACACGCTTTATCTCCGAAAAAATATCCGTTCGACACTGGATGCCCGCATCAAATTTCTGGAATGCTATTCGAAGGCGATTTTACGTCCCGCTTCAATAAAATCTATAGCAATACCGATTTTCCTGAATTAATTTCCGCCTTCGTTCCCGTGTTTAATCATTCCGGAAAAGCGTTTTGAAAATTTATCGATTTTCGGCGCAATGACAATACGGCAATAAGGATTTTCGGGATGGTTATCAAAATAATTCCTGTGGTAATCCTCGGCGGGATAAAATTTCACGAAAGGTTCCAGCGCCGTCACTACGGGCTTATCGTATATGCCTTTGCGTTGCAAATCCAGAATAAAATTCGCGGCCGTTTTCAATTCCTCTTCGTTTTGCCAAAAAATACTCGAACGGTATTGCGAGCCCACATCCGCACCCTGACGGTGAGCCTGCGTGGGATCGTGCACGGCAAAAAACACCTCCAACAAATCTTCATACGAGATCAAGGCGGCGTCATAAACGATTTTCACGGTCTCGGCATGTCCCGTTTGTCCCGTTTTGACATCTTCATAAGTAGGATTTTCCAACCAACCTCCCGCGTAACCGGGCAATACTTCCTTCACACCCTTCAATTGTTTGTAAACCGCCTCGGTACACCAGAAACAACCGCCTGCAAAATAGGCCGTTTTGTCCGACTTATTTATTGCCATGTCGATTGCTGTTCGTGATTAATTCGTAAAAATAGGTAATGGTAAATGTAGGAATAAAATCCGTCCCGGGAAGAATTTCTTCGGCAAAATTGATCAACGCCGACACTTTTCCCACCGTTCCCGGATACATTTTCATCATCAGATAAGCCGATAGCGGAGCCCAGATAACATCCGAAAATTCACCGATACCCGGAATGGTGAAACTCAACAATCCGATGGCATCGAAAATGATGCTCCAAAGCAGTCGATGTTTAAATATTTGCCGGTTCATTCCGTTAACAAAATAAAGAAATCATTCGCAGAAAACCAAGTTTTCAGATCAAACCGGGAAAACAGCATTATTTCCGAAATTAATTTTTTATTTGTATTTTTATAGCCGAATTTTAAAAATCAATCACTATG
>CAYUQW010000145.1:0-4047 GCA_964446985.1 uncultured Flavobacteriaceae bacterium | reverse complement strand
TTTCGGCCAACCGCGCGAAAAAGCCATCCGACGAAGCGTTTCCAAGGCTTTTGAGCTGTTGATAAACGAACTGAAAAAATCATAGGATTTAAAAACCGGATCAGATATCCCATTCTTTGAAAAAATTCCGTAAAAATTCCAACATAAAAGCATGCCGTTCCTCCGCCATTTTCTTGGCCGCAGGGGTATGCATCATATCTTTCAGTTTCAACAATTTATCGTAGAAATGATGAATGGTGGAACGATTGTATTTTTTGTATTCCTCAGCATCGGCAACCGGCTCAAGCGGTACATCGGGATCGTAAACCGGATTATTCTTGAATCCGCCGAAATGAAATGCCCTGGCAATGCCGATGGCACCGATGGCATCCAAACGGTCCGCATCGCGAACGATACGTAATTCGAGGGAATCGAAATCCTGTTTGTCGAAAGAATTTTTATAAGACATGTATCGAATGATATTGGACACATGCCGCCTTGTATCCGCATCAATGCCCTGTTCACGCATAAAATTATCGGCCAATTGCGGACCGAGTTCTTCATTGCCGTCATAAAATTTCGGATCGGCAATATCGTGCAACCAGGCCGCTAACAATACCGTATCCGCCTCGGCTTCTTCGGTTTCAAGGATTTTTCCGGCATTTTTCACCACACGCAACACGTGATACAAATCGTGACCTGCATCGGCTTTTTGTAAACGTTCCGATACGAACCGGCGTAACTTTTCTTCCAAATCCGGTGACATGTCAAAGGCTTTTGAAAAGCAATTCGGCCGTAGCGGGATTGGTGGCCAGCGGCACGTTGTGTACGTCGCACAAACGCATCAGCATGGAAATGTCCGGTTCGTGCGGATGTTTGTCGAGCGGATCCCTGAAAAAAATGACCATTTTTGTCTTTCCTTCTGCAACCCGTGCAGCGATTTGGGCGTCACCGCCGAGCGGACCGGATAAAAAACGCGTAACCTTCAACCCCGTTTCTTCTATATATTTTCCGGTAGTACCCGTTGCAATGATTTGTATATTTTTCTGGCGTAGGATATCCTGATGCTCCATAATAAAACGCACCATTTCGGGCTTTTTTCCGTCGTGGGCAATAAGGGCGATTTCCATATTTTTTTGTGTATAAGTTACGATTTTATTTCTTTGACGATAAAAAATCCGTCACTGCCTTTTTTCTGATAAAGCGGCATCAACATAAAACCTTCTTCTGGGCTGCGAACTTCTTGCCCGTTTTGTACCGCCAGAGGCTGGTTTTTATTGATTTTCATAAAGTTACGAAAACCGTCATACATTTTGTAATGGTGATAATCCTCCAATTTATGACGATAAATCATTTCCAAACGATGCGGATATTGCTCGGAAATACGGCGAATATGGGCTTGCATTTCGTCGATAAAAGGGAAATCCCGCTTGTCGATTATACCCAAATAATACATCATCAGCCAAACGGCCCGTTCGAGATTTTCCGTTGCTTCTTTCGTTTTATGTTGACCGCCTTCGAAAACAAGACTGAGCATCCCTTTTTCTCCGTAAAAATTCAATGCCGTTTCGGGCAAAGCGCTTGCCAATTTTTCGATAAAAGGCGCACCGAAACGTTTGGCCAGTTCTTCGCTTTTTTTATTCTCGGCGGGAATACAAAATATTCCCGAGTCTGCCGAGAAGGTATGCAAATCCAATAGCGCACAATTTTCATAATCTCCCCCGCAAATATGTTCAATCAGACGGTATAATTCCCGGAATTCCCGATAATCGTAAGCATCGTTTTTATCGAGATTGTCTTCATGCCAAATGCGGTTCAAATCGATGTCAACAAAACGTTCGCCGTTTTCCAGGGCACGCAAATTTCCCTTGATAAAATAGACGGTACCCTTCAATTTATCCTCTTTGGATTTCAGTTTTTCCAAAACGGATTGCATGGCTTCCACGCCGCTGGTTTCATTGCCGTGCATTCCGCCGATAATAATCAATTTCGGGTTTTTTCCAGGGCCCGCTATAGCCATCAAGTGTTTATCATCCTTCATATGCCGGAATTTTCCAAGCGACAAATTTACGAAGGTTTTCCCGGACTACAAACGGTTGAACAACCGGCGGCTCAGATGGAAAAATTCCGTTTCCGTAAGCATACCGACCAGCTTGCCGTTCTGGACCACCGGCAAAGCACCGATTTTGTTCTTATCCATAAGATCAACGGCTTCTTTCAATTTTTTATAGGGTTCGATAATAATGGGATTTTTCAACATAATATCCTTGATACGTAATTCCTTATAGTCGTTTTTAACGACCATCTGCCTCAGTATTTTCAATAGACGGCGCGATGTAACCAAACCGACGAATTTTCCCTCGGCATCCTCCACGGGCACATAACGCAGGTTGGCCCAATTCATCATATCGGCCACCAATTCGACGATATCATCCGGCTGGACGGAAATCACATCCGTATGCATCACTTCTTCGACCAACAGTTTGCTGGGATGCCAATGTGTCAAGTCCTGTATCTCGGGAATTTTCCAACGGTGTACGGGTGTTTCGATCGATTGATTGCGTATGGTGTGGTCGGTGATCAGTGTCATAATCTCTTCACGTGATGCCGATTGCTCGAATTTGGCATACGTATCCAAAGCCCAACTGGCACCGGTTTGTTCGGCCTTGGTTCTTTCCTCGATAATATTCAGATATCTGTCGATATCGGCCTTATCGATACCCGCCGCCTGAAGGCCTTCACGCGCTACGGGAATCAATTCGTTGAGAATCAGATCATCCGCATAGTAGGATTTACCGTTGAACCAATGCATTTTTTTGTTCAAACCGGAACGCGAGGCGGAATAGAAATTGTCTTTGGCATGTTCGAAGCGCATCAGTTTACGCACATCGTCCAATTGCCGGGCATAACCTTCCATAAGCCCCAGCCAAAATGCGGCATTGGCGGTTTCGTCGGCCACCGTAGGACCTGCCGGCAACATACGGGCTTCGATACGCAGATGCGGTTTCCCGTTGGCGGAAATTCCGTAAACGGGACGGTTCCATCGATAAACCGTGGAATTATGAACCGTGAGCGCTTTCAGTTCAGGCACCTCGCCTTCCTGTACTTTCTGAAGACTGTCATAAGGAATATCGGCACCCAGCAAAACACGATAGCGCAAAATGTCTTCTTTGAAAATATCCAGGATGCTTTCGTTAACCCAATTGGTACCGAATGTCACGCGCGGATGTCTGTCGCGAATATGCTCGCTGCTGACGCGTGTATCTATGGCTTGCTGGAAAAGTGCCACACGTGTTTCGCGCCATAAACGTTTTCCGAACAAAAACGGCGAATTGACCGCTACGGCCATCACGGGACCGGCAATGGCTTGCGCGATGTTGTAACGCTTGGCAAATTCGTGGGCATAAACTTGCAGATGCACTTGAAAACCGGTATTGGCCGCTTCGATAAGACCGTCTTTGAGTTTGATATTAATCTCGTCGATACCTTTGATATTGATAATAAATTCTTCACCGCGCAGTTCGCTCAATGCATCCATCAAAGCGAAATATCTATCGTAAGGCGTGATATTTTCCCGTTCGACATCAAATTTACGCACCGTGGGCAGAATACCCGTAAGGATGATATCCGCTTCCCGTTCGCGGGCAAACTTTCTTATTTTGGCCAAGTCACTTAGGATTTCGGCCTCGATCATCGACAGGGCTTTACCTTTGAATTGTTGCGGCGTAACATTGGTTTCCAGGTTAAATTTGGCCAGTTCCGGGCTGAGGTTATCCATGTTCAACGCCTCGATAAAATCAAGGTTTTCCGGCAGCGGTTTGAAATTTTTATCCACCAGGCAAAATTCCTGCTCAGCGCCTATGTGGATATCACCCTTATCGAACCAATCGTTTTCAAGCATATATTCCAATGCCTGAATATCACGCAACAGGTTGTGCGTAAACTTGGCCAATTCGGCAGGCGAACTGCTTTTGTGCACGTTGAAGTCTCCCATAAAATTGAAAAATGATAAATATCAGCTAATATAGACGATTTTTTATAAATAAAAAAGTGTGTTTATAAAAACGG
>CAYUQW010000144.1:0-4047 GCA_964446985.1 uncultured Flavobacteriaceae bacterium | reverse complement strand
TCTTTGAGTTTCTCCAAACCTTCGCCCGTAAAGGACGAAACGAAAACATAAGGAATACCGCCGGGAAGTTCGGTTCTGAGTTCCTCTTTCAATTCGTCGTCCAGCAGATCGGATTTGGTAACGGCCAAAACGCGGCGTTTGTCAAGGAGTTCGGGATTGTATTTTTTCAGTTCGTGCAGCAAAATATCATATTCCTTGCGTATATCCTTGCTGTCGGCGGGAATGGTAAAAAGCAATACGGCATTACGTTCGATATGCCTCAGGAACCGATGTCCGATACCTTTGCCTTCGGCCGCTCCTTCGATAATTCCGGGAATATCGGCCATTACGAAGGATTTGAAATCACGGTAGGGAACAATTCCCAGGTTCGGTTTGAGGGTCGTGAAAGGATAATCGCCGATTTTGGGTTTGGCAGCGGTGAGTTTGGACAAAAGAGTGGATTTGCCGGCATTGGGGAAACCGACCAAGCCCACGTCGGCAAGTACTTTGAGTTCGAGAATGATGTTTTTTTCCTCGCCGGGCAATCCCGGTTGGGCGTAACGCGGCGTCTGGTTCGTGGCGGAACGGAAATGCCAGTTTCCCAAACCGCCCTTACCGCCGCGGGCCAAAACGAGTTCCTCGCCGTCACGGGTAACTTCGCCGAGAATTTCGCCCGTATCGGCATCCTTGGCCACCGTGCCCAGCGGAACTTCAATGACAATATCTTTTCCCGCTTTTCCCGTTTTACGGGAAGGTCCGCCGTCACCGCCTTTTTCGGCTCGGAAATGTTTTTGGAATTTCAAATGATAGAGCGTCCAATAATTTTTATTGCCGCGAAGGATAATATTACCGCCGCGTCCGCCGTCGCCGCCGTCGGGACCGCCTTTGGGAACGTACTTCTCCCGGCGGAGATGGGCCGAACCTTTGCCGCCGCTTCCGGATTTTACATAAATTTTGGCGTAATCGACAAAATTTCCTTCGGTCATTTCAGCAAGGAATTTACCACACCGGCAATTTCGCGATGGACATCGTCGATGCTTTGGAGACCGTTGATAACGTGCAAAACACCTTTTTTAAGGTAGAAATCTTTCAACGGCCGGGTTACTTCCTTGTATTTTTTCAAACGATTGATGACGGTTTGTTTATCGGTATCGTCGGAACGGCCGCTGGTTTTCCCGCGGTTCAATATCCGTTCGACCAGCACGTCGTCGGGGACTTCGAGGGCAAAAACGGCGTCGATATTTTCGCCTTGTTCACGCAAAAAATTTTCCAAGGCTTCGGATTGGCGGGTCGTACGCGGAAAACCGTCGAAAATGATGCCTTTGACACCTTTGTTTTTATCTATTTCGTTACGTAGCATCCGGATGGTCACTTCGTCGGGCACCAAATCGCCTTTGTCGATATATGATTTGGCCAACTTGCCCAATTCCGTTTCGTTTTTGATATGATGCCGGAACAAATCGCCGGTGGCAATGTAGGCCAAATTGAATTTATCTTTCAATAATCCGGCTTGCGTACCTTTCCCTGCGCCGGGCGGGCCGAACATAATAATGTGTATCATATTGGTTTTTATCAGGATTTGAGTTGATATATATCTTGCAAATTTCGTCCCAATTCGTTGTAATCCAATCCGTAGCCCACAATAAATTTATTGGGAATATTCATACCGATAAAATCAAGGGGAATATTTTTTTTGTAGGCTTCGGGTTTATGAAAAAGCGTAACCACCTTCACCGATGCGGGATTTTTCTTTTTGACCATATCGAGAACGATTTCCAAAGTGGTTCCCGTATCGACAATATCCTCCAAAATATAGACGTTTTTACCTTCGATATTTTCCGTTACGTCCAGAATAATATCCACCTTTCCGGTCGAACCGGTGCCTGCATAGGATTTGACGCGTATGTAATCGAAAACGGCGTCGCCTTGATAAAATTTGGCAAAATCCATAGCAAAGGGCGCGGCTCCTTTCAACGTAACGATAAAAACCGGCATCCCTTGTACGTCCTCCGCCACACGCCGCGACAATTCACGCACCGTACGCAAAATCTCGTCTTGCGAAATATAAGGTTCGAACACTTTATCGTGCAGGCGGATATCGTTCATAAAGCCGGTAAACAGGTTGCAAAAATAAACAATTAAATGTTTTACGGGAAATTATCGCACAAACAATACGATTTTTATCATATTTAAGGGACTTTTTTGCAGAAACATATCGATTTTTCCCGGATATTTTGCCAAATAAAAAACCGGCCGTTCAAAAAAATACATTCGAAATAATTTTTTCACTTTACTATTGGAAAATCAATAGCGCACCGATCACATATTTTTCAAATGCTCCCAAATTTTCCGTGCCGTCTTCTCCCCCACCGCTTCGGCCAGTTTTCCGGGTCCGGCTTCGCGTATGCGTTTGAGCGAACCGAATTGTTTCAGCAATTTGACGGCCGTTTTCTCTCCCACGCCGGGTATTTGGGTCAGGGTAACCGATACGGAACGTTTTTCGCGGCGTTGGCGATGCAATTTCAAGCCGAAACGATGGGCTTCGTTACGGATACGTTGAATGACTTTCAGGGTTTCGGAGGTCTTGTCGAGATATAAGGGAATGCTGTCGCCCGGGCGGTAGATCTCTTCCAGCCGTTTGGCAATACCGATCACGGGGATACGTTCGTCCAGTCCCAAAGCTTTCAAAGCCTTCATTGCCGAATGCAGCTGCCCTTTTCCGCCGTCGATGATGATGAGGTCGGGCAAGGGTTTTCCTTCGGACTGCAAGCGGGCATAACGCCGGCGCACCACTTCCTCCATCGAAGCGAAATCGTTGTTTCCTTCGACGGTTTTGATGCGAAAATGCCGGTATTCCTTTTTGTCGGGTTTCAGATTGGTGAACACCACGCAGGAGGCCGTTTTTTCCACACCTTGGGTATGGGAAATATCGAAGCATTCCATACGCACCGGCGGTCGCGGCAAGCGCAAATCCTTGCGTGCCTGTTCCAAGCGCCGTTTCAAATCCGCTTCGGGATCGACGATTTTCAGTTGATCGAGTTTTTCCTTGCGGTAATATTTGGCGTTTTTCAAGGACAAATCCAGTAATTTTTTCTTATCGCCCGCCCTGGGAACGATTTGCCGCACGTCGAAAGGGATATCCGTTTTAAAGGGAACGATGATACGGGGCGTATGAAGGCCGTAGCGGTTGCGGTGATCGGTGATGACATAGGACAGAATTTCCGCGTCGGTTTCGCCTATCTTTTTTTCCACTTCGATATTGCGGGCGCGAATGACGGTACCGTGCGCCACTTCGAAAAAATTCACATAAGCACGGCGGTCGTCCGAGACGATGCTGTAAACTTCCACATTGCCGATTTTCGGATTGACCACCACCGACCGGGACTGATAGTTTTCCAAAGCCCGGATTTTTTCCAGGTATTCCTGCGCCGTTTCGAATTGAAGTTTCCTTGCCGCTTCATTCATTTCATTAGTAAGATATTCCAATACCGGCTTAAAGTTTCCTTTGAGGATTTTTCGCACGGCTTCGAGGTATTGCCGGTAATTCTCTTCGGTTTCGTTGCCCGTACACGGCGCTTTGCAACGTCCGAGATGATATTCGAGGCAGACTTTATACCGGCCTTTCCGGATTTTCCCGGGGGACAAATCGTAGGCACACGTGCGTATGGGAAACAAATCGTGAATGAGTTCGAGCAACACCTTGACCGTCCTCACCGAAGTATAAGGCCCGAAATATTCGCCGCGGCCCTTTTCATAGACACGCGTCATTTCCACGCGCGGAAAAGCTTCCTTCCGGATGACGATCCACGGATAGGTTTTGTCGTCTTTGAGGAGAATATTGTATTTGGGTTGATATTTTTTTATCAATACGTTTTCCAGCAGGAAAGCTTCGGTTTCGTTGCCGGTGACCACGTGGGCGATATCCGCAATCCTGCGCACGAGCAACGCCGTTTTTCCTTCCTGTTCTTTGGCAAAATACGAGGACACGCGCTTACGCAAATTTTTGGCCTTGCCGACATATATCACTTCACCTGCGGCGTTTTTATAGAGATAAACCCCCGGCGCAGC
>CAYUQW010000143.1:0-4106 GCA_964446985.1 uncultured Flavobacteriaceae bacterium | reverse complement strand
CCCACAGAAGTATGCGGGAGGATAGGGCTTTTTCCCTTCGGCATATAGCCTTATTGTGATAAGATTAAAATCACAATACAAATTTAAATAAAATATGTCAAATATGCAAATCTCTACGAATTTTTTATTGTTTCGGCAATTTTTCGTATATTTGTTTGTTAAAATATCCTTGGATAAATGCAATAAATTATGAAAGAATCAAAAAAGGTTCTCGGAATTGATTTGGGAACCAATTCCATAGGTTGGGCCATTATGTCGTATCCTGATAATGAGAAAAAGGATGAAAGCGTCCGGTTGGATGATGCGGGGGTTGTATTGTTTGACGAAGGTGTAATCATTGAAAAAGGGAATGAGAAATCAAAAGCCGCGGAAAGGACCAAATATCGCAGTGCAAGGAGGTTGCATTTCAGACGCAAACTGCGCAAATACGAGACCTTGAAAGTCTTGGCAAAAAACGGAATGGTTCCCCTTTCGTTGGATGAAGTGGAAGATTGGCGTCAATCCAATTTCAGTAAATATCCCCAAAACAAAAAATTTTTCGATTGGCTGAGAACGGATGACAAAATAAATAAAAATCCCTATTACCTCCGTGCAAGAGCCGTGAATGAAAAACTCGGACCCTTGGAACTCGGCAGGGTGTTTTATCACCTGGCACAAAGACGCGGATTTTTGAGCAACCGTTTGGAACAAAAGGAAGATGATAAGGAAACCGGAATAGTAAAGAACGAAATAGCCGAAATAACACGGAAAATCCGGGAGTCCGGTGCTAAGAGTTTGGGGGAATATTTTTGGATGTTATATCAACGGGACCGTAATAATCCCGACAATAAAATACGAAAACATTATCTGGGCAGGAAAGAACATTACTTGCAAGAATTCGAACTGATTTGTCAAAAACAGGAACTTCCCGGGGAATTATGCGATGCTTTGAGGAAAGCCATTTTCTATCAACGTCCGTTGAAGTCACAAAAAAGTTTGGTGGGCAAATGTGTTTTTGAACCGCACAAGCCCAGGGGTCCCGTGTCGCATCCGTTATTCGAACAATTCCGGATGTGGAGTTTTATCAATACTATAAAAATCAAAACGCCGCAGGATGAAGAATTACGGTTCCTAACCCCGGAGGAAAAAGAAAAGATTGTGCCTTTGTTTGAATCGGCGCCCAGCCAGAAAACCTTTCTTTTTGAGAGAATTGCCAAAAAACTTATCCCCGGCGAATACAAAAAAGCCAAATATGCTTATTACAAAGCCAAAGAAGCCCAAACGGCTCATTTTGTTTTTAATTACGATAAAAAACACAGTGTGCATACAAGCCCCGTCATTGCTTTACTGAAAAAATATATCGGAGACGATTGGGAACAAAAAATTTTCAAATACACCGTTAAGAAGAAAAACGGGGAAACGGTGGAAAAATCGGCCGATTACAACGATATCTGGCACGTGTTGTTTACCTTTGAGGATGCCGATAAAATTAAAGAATTTGTACTGGAAAAATTAAAATTGGATGAGGAAACCGCCGATGCTTTTGCCAAATTCAATTTGCCGCAGGGTTATGCTTCGTTGAGTTTGAAAGCCATCCGCCGTATCCTGCCTTTCCTCAAAGCGGGTTATTTATATGACAAAGCGGTAATTTTGGCTAAAATACCTGAAATAGTCGGTTTGGATATTTGGGAAGCCGAGGAGAATCAAAAGAAGATTTTGGAAAAAATAGACGACATTTTCAACCGGAATACTTTTGAAAACAAATTGATTAGGGCGGTTAACAGAACTTTGCATGAAAGGCATCAAAAAAGAAAATTTGAACCGATTGTCGTGGAAAGTTTACTAAAGGGTAATCTTTATGATATTTTCGGGAAAAAAGTCATGTTGGAACATAGTGCAGGTCGCGATATTTTTGAAGAAGCGAAAACGCTATTGGAAGAAAGATTGAAATATTCCGAATTGGAAGATCAGATAATCAAGCAACAAACCATCGAAGAAAAAGTCAAAGAATTTCTGAAGAACGAATATCAAGTTCCGGATAAGGAATTGAAAAAACTCTATCACCCGTCGATGATGAATATTTATCCGGATGCGCCTGTAAGCGAAGACGGAAAACGCTACCTGCAAAGTCCCATTGTCAGCAGCATCAAAAACCCGGTGATGATGCGTTCGATGCATATGCTGCGTAAATTGATCAACAAGTTAATCTCCGATGGTAGAATTGACGAAGACACGGTTATCCATATTGAATTGGCTCGTGATCTGAATACGGCCAATATGCGTGCCGCTATCAAGCAATACCAACGGCAGCGGGAGAAAGAAAATGAAACGTATCGTAAAGAAATTTTGGAATTATTCAAAGAAAATAATATCAACCGGGAACCGAGCAAGGACGATATTCGCCGGTATCGATTATGGAAAGAGCAAAACGAGATCAGTATATACACGGGGAAAACCATACCGGCCTATAAGTTATTTGACGGAACTCAATATGATTTTGAGCATACGATACCTCGGAGCGTAAGCTTTGACAATAGTTTGGCCAACTTGACCCTGACGGAAAGTTGGTATAACCGGGAGGTTAAGAAAGATAAGATTCCTACGGAATTGGACGATTACGATGAAATCAAAAAAAGACTGGAACCTTGGGAGCAAAAGCTGAGGGAACTGGAGAAATCGATTCAAAAGGTAAATTCGGCAAAAAAACAGGCGGTGACCAAAGAAGCCAGAGACAGGCTTATCCAAAAAGCCCACGTATTGAAGATGGAGAGGGATTATTGGGCAAAAAAATTGAGGAATTTTACGATCGAAGAGGTTACCGACAGTTTCAAAGTCAGTCAGTTGAACGATACGCGAATTATCACCAAGTATGCCAGAGCATATCTCAAAAGCGTATTTAAAATCGTTCATGTGGTTAACGGCCGTATGGTGGCGGAATTCCGGAAAATGTGGGGATTGCAAAAATCCGACGAAAAGAAATCAAGGGCTTATCATACGCACCATGCCATTGATGCCGTTGTGATAGCTTCCATGACAAGGCCCTTATATAATCTGTTGGCGGAAGCATGGAAATATGAAGAAGAAGATAAGAAAGAAGAGGCGAAGAAAAAAATCGAAAAATCCAAACCGTGGAGGGAGTTTACAGAGGATGTTCTCCGGTTTGTCGATAAAATACCGGTTTATCACGATTTCAGGGATTTGCTTCCGAAACATTCCAAGAAAAAATTACGCAAGCGGGGCATTATCCGTTACAGATACGCGGTTTCACCTTCCGGCTGGATAAAAACACTCATCGAAAAAGGTATATACCGTGAAGGTGAGGATTATTTCATTGTAGAAAAAGACGGAAAAAAATTATACAAACTTCCCGTGTTTGCAGAAGGAGATACTGCCAGAGGCGTATTGCACAGGGAAACTTTTTACGGTGCCATCGCAAGGAAAGATGAAAATGGAAAGATAGTCCGGAATTCAAACGGTGATGTCGAAGTGGACTATGTGGTACGCAAACCCATTGACGGTTTGAAAAAGGAAGATATCGAAAAAATCGTTGATCCCGTTGTTCGCAAAATTGTGCGTGAAGGTTTTGAAACTAAGAAAATCCTGGAAGAAAAAATTAAAAAGTTAAAAGAGGAATTGCGTAACACGACCGAGGAAAAAGAAATAAAGTTGAAAAGCGAACTGGCTGCGCTGGAGAAGGAAAAAGAAACACTATTCCGTTTGCCTACTAAAAAAGGCGGATTTGTTCCTATCAAAAAAGTGCGAATCAAAACACGCGTAACCAATCCTTTGCCGGATTTCAAGCAGCACAGGGATTTGTCTGCCAAACCGTGGAAACAAAATTATTATGTGGAGAACGAGCAGAATTATGCTTTGGCTTTTTATGAAGGAGTGGATGCCAATGGAAATCTTAAGCGAGAATATGAAATTATACCGAATATCGAGGCGGCCAAATATTTCCGGCGGTCACAATCCGAATACAGAAAACATCATAGCCTTTTTCCGGAAACAAAAAAAGGTTTGCCGTTGAAATACATTTTGAAAAAAGGAATGAGCGTTTTGTTTTATAAGGATTCTCCGGCAGAACTCAAGGAACTACCAAAGGAGGAACTGGTAAAACGTTTATATGT
>CAYUQW010000142.1:0-4204 GCA_964446985.1 uncultured Flavobacteriaceae bacterium | reverse complement strand
CATCAAATTCTTTATATTCGATATAACTGCCGCAATGATACCCCGAGATATAGCGCAAATGATCCGGTCCTTGACGGTCGTAATAATAAAACCCTTTGACTTTGGCTCCCTTGCGATAGCAATGTAAGGTGTAAAAATACACGAGAACCATCGTAACGGGATAATCGCCGATATAACCTTTATAGGTTTGTACATCCAACATTTTCCCGGCTTTACAATTCGAATAATATTTATCTTCCGGCTCATAAAATCCCGTATCTGTCTTCTGTACGGTGTTTTTTTCCGTTTTTGCCTTTTTACCGGCCGGACGATTCGTCTTCCCGAATTGGCACTGCAACAATAAAAACATAAGGAGAAGCACAATAACGCGGTTTTTTGGCACAAAAAAATTTTTCATAAAACGATAACTGAAATGCGCTGTAAGATAAGGATTTTAACCGCCCGGGATTTTGCACGTGAAAAAACCGGGATTTTGTGTGAAAAATGTTGGAAAGCCGGAGTCGTTTGCCCGTAAGCGAGCGTTTTCGTCCGCATATTTATCGTAAATTTGCTTGACGAAGGACTGCTTTCGCGATGAAAATTGTTTCGAAAATAAAAGCCCCCATCGCCGAAGAACTGGATTTTTTCGAAGAAAAATTCCTCGACTCGGTACGTTCGCGGGTGCCGTTGCTCAACCGCGTGATGCTCTTTTTGGTGATGCGGAAAGGCAAGCGAATGCGCCCGATGTTTGTCTTCCTTACCGCCAAAATGTTGCACGGTTCGGTAACGGAACGCAGCTACCGCGGGGCCTCGGTTATCGAATTGATTCATACCGCTACCATCGTTCACGACGATGTGGTGGACGAAAGCACTTTCCGTCGCGGATTTTTTTCGCTCAATGCTTTGTGGCGCAATAAAATTGCCGTTTTGGTGGGGGATTATCTGCTGTCGAAAGGTTTGTTGTTGTCCATCGATAACGACGATTTCGATTTGCTCCGGATTATTTCCGTTGCCGTACGGGAAATGAGTGAGGGCGAATTACTCCAAATCGAAAAAGCCCGCAAACTGGATATTACCGAAGAAGTTTATTATGAAATCATCCGCCGCAAAACCGCATCGCTGATTGCCGCTTGTACGGCGATGGGGGCCGCTTCGGTGGGAATGGATGTGAAAACCGTCCGACGGTTGCACGAATTCGGTGAGAAAGTGGGTATGGCTTTCCAAATCAAAGACGATTTGTTCGATTATACCAACGACGATATAGGCAAACCGACCGGTATCGATATCAAAGAGCAAAAAATGACGCTTCCGTTGATTTATACGCTTAATAATGTCGGTGCCGGGGAACGGAAAAAAATTATACGGACGATCAAAAAATACAATACCGACCCGGAAAAAGTGGCGGAACTGATCGATTTGGTCAAACGAACCGGCGGATTGCAATATGCCGTGGAGAAAATGCATTCCTTCAAGGACGAAGCCTTGGAAATACTGAAGGAATTCCCCGACAACGAGGCAAGGAAAAGTCTCGAACTGATGGTGGATTACGTCATTAACCGGAAAATTTGATTATGGGATACATCAGCCGCGACGTTATCGAAAAAGTGCGCGAGCTTGCCCGTGTGGAGGAAGTTATCGCCGAATTTGTTCCTTTGAAGCGTTCGGGGAGCAATTTGCGCGGTTACAGTCCGTTCAACAAGGAAAACACGCCTTCGTTTTTTGTTTCGCCGGCCAAACAAATATGGAAAGATTTTTCCTCGGGCAAAGGCGGTGATGTGGTGAAATTCCTGATGGAACACGAGAAATTCACCTATCCCGAAGCCATTCGTTGGCTGGCCGAGAAATACGGCATAGAAATCGTAGAGAAAGAACCGGACGAAGCGGAAATCAAGGAAAGGGAAGAGCGCGAAAGCCTTTACGTCGTTATGGAGTTTGCCCGCAAATGGTTTATGGAACAACTCTACCGTAGCGACGAAGGAAAATCGGTCGGTTTGTCCTATTTCAAAGGACGCGGTTTCCTGGAAAAAACCCTGAAAACTTTTGACATCGGTTATTCGCCCGCACAACGTGACGCCTTTTATCAAGCCGCCGTGAAAGCCGGTTACAAACCGGATTTGCTGGAACAAGCCGGGTTGATTATCCGCAAGAACGATAAAATTTTCGACCGTTTTTTCGAACGTGTCATTTTTCCCATACGCTCGCTCAGCGGCCGGGTGGTAGGCTTCGCCGGACGGATTTTGGACAGCACCAAAAAAACGGCCAAGTATCTCAATTCGCCCGAAACGGAAATTTATCATAAAAGCCGCGTTCTCTACGGTCTCTACCAGGCGCGCACGTCCATCGTAAAGGAAAACGCCTGCTTCCTCGTCGAAGGCTATACCGACGTTATGGCTTTTCACCAAGCCGGCATCCTCAACACCGTGGCTTCGGCGGGAACGGCATTGACCGCCGAACAAGTTCGTTTGATCAAACGTTTTACGCCCAATATCGTGCTGGTGTATGACGGCGATCCTGCCGGATTGAAAGCGGCCTTGCGCGGGGTTGACATTATTCTGGAAAACGATATGAATGTACGGGTGGTCATCTTGCCCGAAGGCGAAGACCCCGACAGTTTTGCCAAAAAAACTTCTTCGGAAGATCTCACGGCTTATCTCGAAACCAATGCCCGGGATTTTATCGAATTCAAAACCGAATTGTTACTGCACGGCAATAACGACCCTTTGAAAGTGCATCAGCTGATCAAAGAGGTTTTGGACAGTATATCCGTCATTCCCGACGAGATCAAACGCCGCCTGTATGTGCGGAAAATCGCGGAAATGACCGGTTTGGACGAACAATTGCTGTATGCCGAATTGGTCAAATTGTTCCGTAAGAACCTGCGTAAAAAGTCGTATGAAATCGAGCAATCCTTCAAGGAGCGCGGTTTACAGGTTAGCGAGACACGGCGTCCGTCGGTGAATTTCCGGGAGGTTTTGGAACGCGAAATTATCAAAGCTTTATTGCTCTACGGAAACGAGCGCATTGTGATGAACGAATATACGCCGGCGTTGGAAGACGGCCATGTTGTTACGGACGAAAACGGAAATTTTGTGGCCAATGTAACGGAAATATCCATTAAAATTGCCGAGAAAATTTATCTGGATTTGCAGGAAGACGAAATTGAATTTACCTCGCCGCTCTTTCGTAATATCTACGAAAAATTGATCTCGCAATACCAAACCGAAGGACAAATAAATCCCCAAAAACTGATTGCGGAATTGCCTCCCGGCCAAGTGGAAGAAATCTCCGATATCCTGATGAGCGAAGAGAAATACCACTTGTCCGATTGGAAAAAACGAAAGGTGAAAATGCCCGATAAATATGCCAAACTCGGCGACTATATCATCGATTTGATTTATTCTCTCCGGTTGGAATTAATCAAAGAACATATCCGCAAGGAGAAAGAAAAACTGAAAGAAGCTTCACCCGACGACGAACAGTCCAGGGAAACCTTGCAACAGATTATGTTGTACGACAAATACAAACAATTTCTCGGTTCGATATTGCATCGCGTGATTTTATAAAACAAATTGTCGATGATGAACGAATTATGCCAAAAGCTTGATTTTTACCGCCGTCAATTACCCGACGGAGGCGTGTTGGTGGCCGTATCCAAAACCAAACCGGCGGAAATGATCCGTGCGGCTTACGAATGCGGACAACGGGATTTCGGCGAAAACAAGGTGCAGGAATTGCGCGACAAATATCCGGTTTTGCCCAAAGATATCCGTTGGCATATGATAGGCCATTTACAGCGAAACAAGGTTAAATACATTGCGCCCTTCATTCATTTGATCCACAGCGTTGACAACGAACGCCTGCTGGCGGAAATCAACAAGCAGGCCCAAAAAAACGAACGGACTTTGGACGTGCTTTTTCAGATCAAAATCGCGCGGGAGGAAACCAAATTCGGCCTTAGCATTCCCGACTACGAAGCCCTGCTCGAAAAGTATCTTTCGGGCGCATATCCCTATGTTCGCCTGCGCGGACTGATGGGCATGGCCACCAACACGGACGATAAAGAACAAGTGGCACGGGAATTCGGACGTTTGAAACAACTTTTCGATCAATTGAAGAACCGCGTGCCGGATATCCGCTGGCTTTCGATGGGAATGTCCAACGATTACCACATTGCCTTACGCGAAGGATCCAATATGATCCGCATCGGCTCGGCTATTTTCGGGGC
>CAYUQW010000141.1:0-4279 GCA_964446985.1 uncultured Flavobacteriaceae bacterium | reverse complement strand
AAAACCACAGAAACTCTGAAAGTTTCCAGCGGTTTTACATAAGCCAGTTCGACACCCATAGGGAATTCGGGCAACAGTCCGAAAACATTCCAATCGCCTACCAATTGCCCGCCGAACGAAGTATATTGTCCGTATCCCGCGGAAAATGCCGTTTCGTAAAACAATTTCAAGCGGACACGTTTGAGATTAAACAAACGGCGCAATCCCCAATCGGGATAGGCAAGCGGCGTATGCCACCAAAGGGAAAAACGGTTGATATTTCCCATTGAACGTACCGGATAACCTTCCACGGGAATCACCGGATTAAGCGGTATGAACCGCCCGTTTTGCCGCAGAAGCGTTCCGGAGATTTTCCAAACATCGTGCTTAAAAAATCCCGGAACGTGAACGGCCGTCATTGCCGAAAACCGGCTGTCGCCGTGTTGCCAATCCTTGAAAAAGCCTGCACGCCATCGCCATCCGAAACGGGATTCCGGATCACGGTAAGCCCTTTGCCTGAAAACCGAAAAAGCCAATTCCTGACCGGCCGTTCGACGTATTCCGAAAGCGGATTGTTCCCATTGCCACGAGGTCTTCGAATCGAAAAACTCCGACCAAATACCGTGTGACAAATCCAAGGGAAATTTAACGTAAGTCTGAAAAACCGCCTGACGCGTATGCGAATCTAACCAACCGGTATATTGTCCCTGAAAACCCAATACGGGAAAATATCGCCGCCATTCCCAAGCCGCAAAGCCGGTCCATTGCTTCCGGACATCGGCCAAAACACCTACATTGAACGCGCTTTCGTTCAACACATCATTCATCCAGACATTGGCCGCCAAAATGCCGTCGTTTCCTGCCGGCATCCCGAAGAAAAACCAGGAATGCGGATTGAAATACGAGCGCAGACGATTGAAACGCTTCACGGGATAATTTTTCGTTCCGGCAGGCATCGAAACCGGGTGTAAGGTATCGGAAGGATTGACATACCAAGGAGAAACAAGACGACTTGACGGACTTTTTGCCACGGTGTTCAACGCCTTGCATTTGATTTCGCTTCCTTTGACGGAATAACCGGCATACCAAAGTCGTCCTTGTGCATCGACAGAAGGGGTCAGTGCGGCATATCTTTCGCGGGTCAAAACGGTTTTCCGGCCGGTCTCAGGGTCATACATAAGCATTTGGACATCCGATTTGCCCGATTGATAGATAATTTTTCCTTTGACATATTGCGGATGCTGAATAATTTCCCCGTAGTGCGGCGGCATAAGCGTATCGATACGGCCGGTCGGGATATGCCAGCTAAAAATCCCGGTGCCTTTTCCGGGAACGGCGGCAACAAAGAGGATTTTCCGGGTATCGGGATACCAAGACGGATGTATCACATTGAAAAATCCGGTCAATCGAACGGAATCCGTTATTTTACGGTCTTTCAAGGAAATTATTTTCAAAGAAGCCTCCATATCCGTATCGTAAAATACGGCCGCTATTGATTTTCCGTTAGGAGAAAAGACGGGCCACTGCCAATTTCCGCGCCGTGTCAGATAATAACTTTTCCTTGTTTTGATATTATAAATGCGTATTCGCCTGTAAATCTCGTTTGTCCATCGCGGGTGCGATTTAAACTCGGTCCAAGCCAACAAATTTCCCCGTTTGTCATATCGATAGGCCGGGATTTCCACCATCTTTACCGGGGATTTTCCTTTGACATATTGCCATACGGCGGGCGCGTCGTCAAAACCGTACCGCAAAAACCACAGCGTATCCCCCGAAACCACGGGATAGACATCACGGGTGTAAGCCTTTGATTTGCGTTTGAAAAAAGGCCTCACGGTATCGTTGTCCAAAGGCGGATACAAGCGGCGCACTTCCGAGAGCATTTTACGGGTCAATTGACGATAATCCAAACCCGTTTCGCGGGCGGTTACGATATGCATCGCTCCCGGCAAAAAAGCCAAATAGGGTGTTATGGTAGCTATTCGCGTAAACACACTGTCGGGATAGTGCCGGTGAATGTAAGCGTTGAGGAAATAGCCCAATTCATAATGCGTGGGATAATAGGTTTTGTACGACCGGTAGTAAAAACGATAGTAATCCTGTTTTTTTGACGGATAATCCGAGGCAATCATTCGAACGGGATTATAGAAAAACGCCGACCGGCCACGACCTCCGCGGGACAAAACGGTTTCGCTATACACGGCATCGCCTTCGAAATACCAAAACGGATAAGCCCAAAACAACCCGGCAAGTTCGCCTATTTGCCCGAAGCCCAAAGACGCCAAACGTATCACACCGCGGTTGCCGGTATCAAATTGCGAAATATGGCTGAATTCGTGTAAAGAGAGGATTTGTTGCCAAGGAACCGGCCCGAAACTCATGGAAGACATCGGCGACATATTCCATTCCATACGACGCGGCGCCAAAGCGGCATAAGCATTGGAAATACTGTTGCGGGTATTAAGAATTAAGGTTGTTTTTGCCGGACGTATTCCCAAGCGCTTACCCACAGGCCGGTAGGTTTGTTCCAAAAAAACGGCCGTTTTTCTTGCCAAAGACTTGTTTTCCGCAGGAAAAAGAATCCGGAAATGCGGCGTGGACATCGTTTGCCAACGAACAGAAGGATTGTTTTGCTGGGCGCGAAGCATCAAAACGGAAAGAAATGCAAGCCAAAAGAATTTATTTTTTATTCTCATTGATTGGTGCCTTGAAATTCAAAATAAAAATACGAACTAATAGGTTACAATACCAAAATGATTTAACCTTTATATTTTTGAGTATCTTTGTTATGGAAAATTGACGGATATGAAATTTTATCGTTATGCGGTGGTTTTATTCCTGGCTATCACGGCCTGTTCAAAACCGGTAATGAAACTTCCCGTCAACGGAAATGCGGGCATATCGGGGATTAATAATTTGTCGCAAGCCTATATTTTTTTCAAAACAACCGGCCGAGACACCGTTGCCGACGTTCACAAAAATCAATTGATGATTACCACCCATTGGGTTATTCACATTGACAAACGCCTGCCGTTGAAAAAACTCATTCTCCCGCTGCAACAACTGATTACCAAACGCAACGACAAACACTCTATGCATTATAAACCCGGGATGCATCTCTATTTGTCCTATACCGATACGCTACGAAAAATGCTGGCATTGGTGCCTTTTGACAATATCTCGATAGAAACCCCTTTTTACCGTTCGCCGGAGTATCTGAAAAAATATCCCGCCCTGATAAAAGATTCGGCGGTTGTCCACATTTTTTTACATAAATCCGGTGTTCGCGTAAACGATAGTATTTTTACTTATCCCGGCCGTAAAAAAGCCTTGGGAAAATATCTCCGCCATCTGTATCCCGGAAAAACCGGCGTGCCCGTATTTCTCAATGCGGATTACAATGTCTCCTACCAAATCTACAACGATTTATACGGATATTTGGTCAAACTGGACACTCTGCATTTGAGATTGAACAAACGTCAATTTTGGTATAATCCCCGAGACCTGCAATGATTGATTTTATCCACATACGCATTATCGACATTATCGACATCGTGCTGTTCGGTTTGATGCTGTATTATATTTTCAAGTTGGTTCGCGGTACGGTGGCTATCAATATTTTTGCCGGCATTGCCATTTTGTATTTGATAATGAAAATCACCCAATGGCTCAAAATGAGTTTATTGTCCGAAGTGCTGGGCAAATTTTTGGGTTTGGGTGTGATTGCATTGCTTATTGTTTTTCAGCAGGAGATACGACAATTTTTATTGATGCTCGGGTCCAACAAATACCGCGCTTCACAGGTTTTTTCGGAGATAAATCCTTTTTCGCGCACGCAGGAACAGGAAAAACTCCCCGTAAAATCGCTTATCAACGCACTGAAAAATCTGAGTATCAAAAAAACCGGGGCATTGATATTGATCAAACGGAACCAGGATTTGGGTTTCCTGAAAAATACCGGCGATAAAATGAACATCGAACTTAACGAACCCATATTGGAGAGTATCTTTTTCAAGAACAGCCCCTTGCACGACGGCGCCGTTATCGTCGAAGGGGACAAAATTACCGCCACGCGGGTTGTCTTGCCCATTGCCCCGGAAATCAAATTGCCGAAAAATTACGGCCTGCGCCATCTGGCCGCCGTGAGTATCACCAAAAACACTGATGCACTCGCCTTGGTGGTCTCGGAGGAAACCGGGAAAATTTCGTATATTAAAAACGGAAAGTTCATTCCCTTCCGCTCCGACGAAGAATTGGAAGAACTGCTCAGAAAAGATTTGGGGCTGAAGGTGAAATAACA
>CAYUQW010000140.1:0-4293 GCA_964446985.1 uncultured Flavobacteriaceae bacterium | reverse complement strand
ATGTGGAACGTAGGACACGAATATTATGTGCAGGCCGTAGCGGCGGGAATTGAACAATCGGGCGGATTCTGGAAAGAATTTTTGTTCGGTCTGAAAAAAGTTTTGCCGCTGATCATTGTTTCGTATGTGGTCGGTTTGGGGATTGAATTTTATTTTGCAATAAAACGTAAGGAAGAAGTCAACGAAGGATATCTGGTTACGGGGCTGTTAATTCCGTTGATTATGCCGGTAACCATTCCCTTGTGGATTCTGGCATTATCGGTAGCTTTTGCCGTGATTTTCGCCAAGGAAGTATTCGGCGGAACGGGAATGAACATTGTCAACCCGGCGCTGACGGCAAGGGCTTTTGCGTTCTTTTCCTATCCGGCTACGATGTCCGGAAATACGGTTTGGGTGGCAAATGCCGATAAGTACGATGCCGTTTCGGGTGAGACTATTCTCGGTATGTTGGCGCAAGGAAAGCACGTGCCTTGGACGTGGCAGGATATGTTTTTCGGAACCATTCCGGGTAGTGTGGGAGAGACGTCGGTGCTTATGATTTTGATAGGATTGGCGTTGTTGTTATTCACGAAAGTCGGAAGTTGGCGTATCGTATTGTCGGGGCTTATCGGCGGTATCACGGCCGGCCTGTTGTTCAATGCGTGGGGCCATAATGCCCTGATGCAATTCCCTTGGTGGCAACACCTGATGGTGGGAGGCTTTGCCTTCGGATTGGCCTTTATGGCGACGGATCCGGTAACTGCGGCACAGACCAACAAAGGGAAATGGATTTACGGTTTCCTGATCGGCTTTTTGGCATTGATGATCCGGGTGCTCAATCCGGCTTATCCCGAAGGGATGATGCTTGCCATTTTGCTGATGAATGTGACCGCGCCCACGATCGACTATTTCGTATTGCAATCGAGCATCAAGAAAAGAATGAAACGTAAAGTGAGTATTCAAAAAGCCTAGAAATTATGAGCGAAGGAAAACCTACATTCGACAGAAACAGTAATGCCTATACCATTGTTTTTACGATCATATTGATTTCGGTGGTGGCGGTGGTATTGGCCGGGAGTTATAAATTTTTCAAACCTTTTTACGATAAAAATGTCCGTCAGGAAAAAATGACCGATATTCTTTATACGGTGGGCTTGGATAAAGCCAAACTGGAACAAGCGGCCAAAACCAAAGGTTTGAGTTTGAGTTATGATTTGATACAACAATATTTCGATCAGTATGTCAAAAAACAATTGGCGCTGAATGATAAAGGGGAAGTTTTGAAGGATGTCAATGCGTTCGATATCAATCTGAAATCGGAGATAAAGAAAGATCCGCACAAGCAGGTATATCCTTTGTATATTGTTGAATATCAAGGAAAAACCTATTATGTTATCCCGATGTACGGTAAAGGATTATGGGATGATATCTGGGGTTATGTGGCTTTGGAATCCGATATGAACACCATTCACGGGATTAAATTCGGTCATAAAAGCGAAACGCCGGGTTTGGGGGCCAATATCACGGAAAAATGGTTCGAAAAGCGTTTTATCGGGAAAAAACTATTTGACGATCAAGAAAATTTTACGGGAATTGATATTGTCAAGCATTTGCGCAATCCCGAAAAATATACACATAAAATCGATGCCATTTCGGGTGCCACATTGACATCGAACGGTGTCGAGAATATGATTAACGAACGTGTAAAACATTATGTTCCTTTCTTTAAGAAAATGAAAAAACAATAATTATGTCCAAGAAAAAAAGTAAAGAAATATTATTAGACCCGCTATTCGAGAACAACCCGATTACCGTTCAGGTCCTGGGAATCTGTTCGGCCTTGGCCGTAACGGTCAAACTGATGCCGGCTATTGTGATGGCTATTTCCGTAATGCTGGTGGTAGGTTTCAGTAACCTCATCATATCATTGATACGGAATTACATCCCTATGCGTATCCGTATTATCGTCCAATTGGTGGTGATTGCTTCCTTGGTTATTTTGGTGGATTTGACTTTGAAAGCATTCAGCTATGATGTCAGCAAGCAATTGTCGGTGTTTGTCGGTTTGATCATCACCAACTGTATCGTGATGGGGCGATTGGAAGCTTTTGCTATGGACAACAAACCCTGGCCTTCGTTTTTGGACGGTATCGGAAACGGCGCAGGCTACGGTTTGATTTTGATTATTGTTGCGTTTTTCCGTGAATTATTGGGAAGCGGTACGTTGTTTAATCATAAAGTCATTCCCCAATGGCTCTATGATCACGGATATATCAACAACGGTATGATGCTGATGCCTGCGATGGCTTTGATTACCGTAGGAGTCATTATTTGGGTACAAAGAAGTTTGATGCCGTCCTTAACCGAAAAAGAATAAGATTATGGAACTTGTCAATATTTTTATCAAAAGTATCTTTATCGAAAATATGATTTTCGCCTTTTTCTTGGGGATGTGTTCCTATTTGGCCGTTTCCAAGAAGGTGAAAACCTCCATCGGATTGGGCATTGCCGTAACATTCGTTTTGGCCATTACGGTCCCCTTGAACTTTTTATTGAACAAATACATCCTGGAACCCGGCGCATTGAAATGGCTGTCGCCTTCCCTGGCCGATGTCGATTTGAGTTTTCTCACCTTCATTATTTTTATTGCGGTAATCGCTTCGATGGTGCAATTGGTGGAAATGTTTGTCGAAAGATTTGCGCCGGCCCTGTATGCTTCCCTGGGAATATTCCTGCCGTTGATCGCCGTTAACTGTGCCATTTTGGGCGGCTCGCTTTTTATGCAACAAAAAGGATTTGAAAATGTTTTGCAATCGGCCGTGTACGGATTGGGTTCGGGTATAGGATGGATGTTGGCTATTGTTTTCCTGGCATCGATACGCGAAAAAATTTCTTATTCCAATGTTCCGAAACCTTTGCGCGGTCTAGGAATTGCATTTATCATAACCGGATTGATGGCTATCGGATTTTTGGCATTTATGGGTATTAAAATTTAAAAGGAAAAAAGATGGATTTGACATTTATTTTAGCTAGTGTTGCCGTATTCCTGACGATTGTATTGGTATTGGTGCTACTGCTTTTATGGGCCAAAGCCAAGTTGGTTCCCGGCGGAAAGGTGAAAATACTGGTAAACGGGGAGAAAGAATTGGAGGTAGAAAGTGGCGGTTCATTATTGAGCACTTTGAGCGAACACGGTGTGTTATTGCCCTCTGCCTGCGGCGGAAAAGGCAGTTGTTTACAATGTAAAGTCCGGGTGCTGAAAGGCGGTGGTGAATTGTTACCCACCGAGGAACCGCATTTCACCAAGAAAGAAAAAGAAGAAGGCTGGCGACTGGGATGTCAGGTAAAAGTCCGTGAAGATATGGAAATCGTCGTTCCCGAAGAGATTTTCGGTATAAAAAAATGGGAGGCAACGGTTGTTTCCAATTACAATGTGGCATCGTTTATCAAGGAATTTGTGGTGGAAGTTCCCGAGGATATCAATTATAAACCCGGCGGATATATTCAAATCGATGTTCCGCCCGTTACGGTTCATTACAAAGATATCGATATTACGGCCCACCCCGAAGAACATCCGGGAGAACCGGATAAGTTCAAACCGATTTGGGATAAATACAATTTATGGCCCTTGGTAATGAAAAACGACGAAGAAGTTACGCGTGCCTATTCGATGGCCAGTTATCCGGCCGAAGGGCGTCGCATTATGTTGAATGTACGGATTGCCACGCCGCCTTGGGATCGTAAGAAAAATACATGGATGGATGTAAATCCCGGTGTGGCGTCGTCCTATATTTTCTCGCGTAAACCGGGTGATAAAGTGCAGATATCGGGACCTTACGGCGAATTTTTTATCAATGAAGACAGCGATGCCGAAATGGTTTATATCGGCGGTGGTGCCGGGATGGCGCCGTTGCGTTCGCATCTTTTCCATCTGTTTAAAACGCTGAAAACCAACAGGAAAGTGTCCTATTGGTACGGCGGACGTTCGCGTATGGAATTGTTTTATATCGACCATTTCAGGAAATTGGAAAAAGAATTTCCCAACTTTAAATTCTATGTAGTCCTGAGCGATCCGCTTCCGACGGATAATTGGAAAGTAAAAAAATCCTTGGACGATCCCGAAGGAGAAGGCTTTGTGGGATTTGTTCATCAGGCATTATACGACAACTATTTGAGCAAACATCCTACGCCCGAGGATATCGAATATTATTTCTGCGGCCCGCCTATGATGAGCAAAGCCGTAGTGAATATGTTGGAAGATTTGGGCGTGCCTCCCGAAAATATCCGTTACGACGATTTTGGCGGATAAACTTT
>CAYUQW010000139.1:0-4332 GCA_964446985.1 uncultured Flavobacteriaceae bacterium | reverse complement strand
CGGATAAAAATTTCCGTTCCCGGACCGGCATATTCCGCCGGCACGTAGCCCATTCCGATACCTTCCTTCAGCACGGGCGACATCGTTCCGGAAGTAACCTCCCCTATTTGCTCTCCTTCTGCATTCACGATAGCATATCCGTGACGGGGAATACCTTTTTCTTTCATTTTAAAACCTGTCAAACGCCGTTTTACGCCTTCGGCTTTTTGGGCACGCAATTTGTCGGCGCCGACGAAATCCGTGTTTAATTTGGTAATCCATCCGAGACCGGCTTCCAAAGGCGTCGTTTCGTCGTTTATATCGTTTCCGTAGAGACAATAACCCTTTTCCAAACGCAAGGTATCGCGTGCGCCCAAACCGCACAACGCCAATCCGAAAGACCGTCCCGTTTCCGTCAGTGCCTGCCAAATATCAAGCGCCGTTGATGCCGGCGCATAAATTTCAAAACCTTTTTCGCCCGTATAACCCGTCGTGGATACCAAAATATCCGGCAGACCGGCAAAATGAACGGTTTTATGCGTATAAAACTTCATTCCTTGCAAATCCTCGTCCGTCAACAATTGCATAAGCGCGGGCGATTCCGGTCCCTGAACGGCCATAATGGCGAAATCCTCCGAGCGGTTTTCCAGATTCACCCCCGGAAAATCCTTCAAATAGCGTTGCAAATGACCGAAATCCTTATCGATATTGGAAGCGTTTACCACCAACATATAAGCTTGATCGCCCAGACGGTAAACCAACAAGTCGTCCACAATACCGCCCTGTTCGTTCGTCAAAGTGGAATATTGCACCTTGCCGGGATAGAGTTTGGTCACATCATTGGACGTAACATATTGCAAAAAAGCTTCGGCATCCGGTCCTTCGACAAAAAAATTGCCCATATGCGACACGTCGAAAAGCCCCACGCGGTTTCTCACGGCCAAATGTTCCGCCGTGATACCTTCGTATTGGACGGGCATTTCGAATCCGGCAAAAGGAACCGTTTTGGCGCCTGCGCGGATATGGGCTTCGTATAGAGGTGTCCGTTTCATTGTTTTAATTTTCGGATAAGTTCGTCAAATTTTATTTTTTCCTGACTGCCTTCGGTCATATTTTTCAAGGTAAAATAATCCTTTTCCAATTCGTCCTCGCCTATAATGATTACATAAGGAATGCCTCGCTTGTCGGCATATTGCATCTGTTTTTTCATTTTGGCCTTGTCGGGATACATTTCGGCGGAAATACCGGCTTGACGCAATTTCTGTAAAGTATCGAAAGCTTTGGTTGCTTCCGCTTCGCCGAAATTGACCAACAAAACCTGCGGGGCCGCCGGTTTTACATCGTCGAACAAGCCGAGTTCCTCCATCACCAGATAAATCCTGTCCAACCCGAAGGAAATTCCGATACCGCTCACGTCCTTCAGACCGAAAATGCCGGTAAGATCGTCATAACGTCCGCCGCCACCTATCGAACCGACGGACACACCGCGGGCGCGCACTTCGAAAATGCTACCGGTATAGTAATCCAAGCCTCGGGCAAGCGTCCAATCCACCGTCAATACCGCAGGACGCAGATCCTCAGCATTCAAACGGTTCAGTACCGTTTCCAATTCGGCCACACCCTGCATTCCCGTTTCCGATTCCTTCAGTTTTTCTTTCAGGAAAGCCAATTTTCCGGCATTGCTCAATCCTTGTTGCCAAAGGCCTTCCATCCGCTGCAACTCGAGATCGGAAAAGCCGGCTTTTTTAAATTCCGCCTCTACGCCTTCCTTGCCTATTTTATCGAGTTTGTCCAAAATAACGGTAAATTCCGTCAAGCGGTTTTCCAAACCGAAAACCTCGGCAAAACCCGCCAAAATTTTCCGGTTATTGATATGAATTTCCGCGGGAATACGCAGTTCGTTGAAAACATCGGCGTACAGACGAACAAATTCCGCATCCTGCCACAAGGAACGGCTTCCCACCACATCGGCATCACATTGGTAAAATTCGCGGAAACGTCCTTTCTGCGGGCGGTCGGCACGCCACACCGGTTGAATTTGGTAACGTTTGAACGGAAAAACCAATTCGTTACGGTGCTGGACGACATATCGGGCAAAAGGCACGGTGAGATCATAGCGCAAAGCCCGTTCGGAGATATAGGGCGTGATTTTTTTCACATCGCGCGATTGCCAGATTTCACCGGGAACTTTCGAAGCATAATCGCCCGAATTGAGGATTTTGAAAATCAAACGGTCGCCTTCGTCGCCGTATTTGCCGGTAAGCGTGGATAATTTCTCGAAAGCCGGCGTCTCTATGGGTTGAAATCCGTACAATTCGAAATAATGCCGGATAACATCCAAAATTTTCCGGCGTTTCCGCAGAATTTCAGGCGAAAAATCCCGTGTTCCTTTCGGCAGGGAAACTTTACTCATAATCTTTAAGAACTTTAATCGTGACAAAAATACGGGAAAAGATTAAAACGGCATTTAAACCTTTTATTAGTATATTTGTATAATGACCTTTCGATGAAAAAGATTTTATTTTCCGGCTGGATTTTTTTTCACGCGCTTATCAACTTAAGCGGACAAATATCAATTGAAAAATTCCATCCCGTTCGAACGGTTTTAAAACCCGGAAAAGATATTCCTTTCTATGCCTTGGTTCATAATAACGGCAACCGTCAGGCAGACGTGCATGTCGAATTAACCCTTCCTTCGGATACACATCTTACCAGTGGAAATACGGTAGCAGACATCCGAATTCAACCTCATCGCACCGATTCGCTTGTATGGCACATAACTTTTGACAATACGGGAACATTTACGCTTAACTTGCTTTGCCGCGAAAACGGCCGGCAGGTGGAAAAAACGTACATTGCCCGCGTGACCGACAGGTATTGGCGCCAGAAACATTTCCTGCTCAGCGCGTATAATCCGCCGTTTGCCTATCACGGACCGCCGTTTACGGATACGGTTTTTACCTATTACCGTAATGCGGGATTCGATAATTTTCTTTGGGCCCGGGACGACAGGCAATTGATCCGGAAAATCAAGCAATACGGCTTTACCTACCTGCTGGATATCAGTAGTTTTTTTGATGAAGAACAACTGCGCGGCGCTCCGGACTCCATCCCCACTCCCCTAACGCAAACACAGTTGCAATCGCTTGATTCTCTTGTGCGTGTTTATCAAAACGACCCGGCACTCATCGGCTATTACATTTGCGACGAACCCTATGAAAGCGGATTCGATAACATTGCCGCTGTCATGCACACCATAAGACATCGCGATCCGGAACGTTTTTGTTTCGTCAATTTGTGGCCCTATTTTCCCGGAGATCCCGAAGGAACCGACCGCTATATCGAGCATTTTCTGGAAAAAACAGGCGCCCAAATCCTCAGCTACGACCGTTATCTTTTCTACAATGACGGAACCGATTCATCCGCCTATTTCGATCAAATTCAACGCATACGGCGGGAGGCCCTCAGATATGACGTTCCTTTCTGCAATATCATACAAGCCGTGGGCACCAACGGAACAAGCGTAGGGACACCCGGCGGCGGACCGGAATATCTCAATTGGCGCACACCCACGGAAGCCGAACACCGTTGGTTGGTATATACTTCCTTGACTTACGGCGTACATGCATTGGTTTGGTTTCATTGGGATTGTTGCGATTGGGGCGTTATGCAAAATCCGGCACGCGATACCATTTACCCCTCCATCCGTAAAATCAATACGGAAATCGACTCCCTCAAAGAAATTATGCTTCGTTTACGAACAAAAAACGTCTATCACTGGAATCACGGCCGTATCGAACGTCTAACCGACAGCTTGGACTCCGAATGGATTCCACGGGACAATACCGCACTGATTGTAGGTACTTTTGCCGATACGACCGGAGCGGAACACTATGTCATGCTGACAAATCCGGATTTTACCGCCGGCGTTTCCACCACAATACAAACCAATCTTTTCCTGCAACAACTGGAGGTTTTTGACACACAACAAAACGAATGGCAAAGCATCCGGTTTGACAACACACCGCAAGGAAGCCGTTTCCTACTGCAATTACGTAAGGGCGAAGGAAAACTATTCCGGTTTTCGGGAACAAAAGTTTCGGCGTTGAAAAATGATATTCAAGTACATTTATATCCTAATCCGGCATCGGATAAATTATTTTTACAATATAATCTTCCCTACAAAACTGAAAATAACGGTTTATACCAAATCAACATTGCGCTTTTCGATATTTCGGGTAAAAAATTGAAAACAATCCCGGAACAACAACAATATCCCGGGCTTTATCGCATTCCCGTCGAAACATCATCCTTAGCGGCATCGGTTTATTTTATCCGGATGGGAATCGATAA
>CAYUQW010000138.1:0-4363 GCA_964446985.1 uncultured Flavobacteriaceae bacterium | reverse complement strand
TCGTCGCGGAGGAGCCATTGGTATTGGGCTTCGGGGCCGAAATAGCGCAGCATCAAATCGCTTATTATCAGGCGGTTGAGTTGCTGTCGTATGCCGGCATTGTTCAGGAGGGCATCCAGTTGTTCCTTGTCGAGGCGGGAACTCACTTGGCGGAGGTTTTCGAGCAGGCCGGAAGGGATATTTTCTTTCTCGGCCAGGCGGATATTTTTTTCCAATTTCTTTTCAAAGGTCGTCTCGGGATCCAGCCGGTTTTTTTGCAGATATTTCACCAGGTCCGGAACCAAATCTTTCCCTGCCAGTGTTCCGGGATTTTCCGGCTTGTCGTGCGTGTAATAATATTCCGTATTGAAATCGAAAATGTAATTTTGGTTTGCTATCGCTTTTACGATAGGCGCATATTCGTTCTTCGAGATAATGTCCGGGGCAATACCGCCGTGTTCATAGACTTTTCTTTTGTGTTTGGTATAGAAAGTCTTTTCGTGTTTGGTGCGGAAAAGTCCCGGTTTTCCTTTGGCGTCGCGGTGCCAGTAATCGATTTTCTGGATTAACCGTCCCGAGGGCAAATAGTATTTCGAAATGGTAATTTTGACGTATGTCCCGTATTTCAGCGGGAAAAACCGTTGAACGAGGCCTTTGCCGTAACTGGTGTCGCCGACGATTACCGCACGGTCGTATTCCTGCAAGGTTCCCGAAACAATTTCCGAAGCCGAAGCACTGTTCCCGTTGATCAGCACGGCCAGCGGCATTTCCGTGTCCATCGGCGTATTTTTGGTGTGGTATTCTTTGTCGAATTTTTCGAAACGTCCTTTGGTTTTGACCACGAGCGTGCCGGTCGGGAGGAACAATCCGGCAACGTAAAGCGCTTGATTCAACAATCCGCCGGGGTTACCGCGCAGGTCGAGGATCAATTTTTTCGCCCCGCGGTTTTTCAGGTCAACCACGGCTTCCTGAACTTCTTTGCCGGCGTTTTTGCTGAAACGTAGCAGTTTGATATAGCCCGTGGTCTTGTCGAGCATAGCGTAATACGGCACGGTTTTTTGGGGAATCACGGCACGTTTGACTTTTACGGTAAGGGTTTTTCCGCGCCGCAGGAGTTCCAATTCGATTTCGGAGCCCGGCTTGCCGCTCAGCAATTTCTTTTTGGCCGAATAGGACAGGGAATCCAAGCGTTTCCCGTCCGTCGAACGGATAATATCGCCGGTTTTCAGTCCCGCTTTTTCCGCCGGAGAACCGGGCAAAACGCGTATCACGGCCAAACCTTTCCGGTGGTTGTTCACCATCACGCCGATGCCCGAAAATTTGCCCATATTCCGCAGGCGTTGGTCAAACATTTGTTGCTCGGTATAGTAATGCGTAAACCTGTCCGTTTCCGAGAGCATCCCTTTGATGGCGTCGTTCATCAGAATTTCCGGATTCGGCTTCTCGATATAATTGTTCAACAGCTTCTCCGAGAGCGACGACATAATTTCCATTTGTTTGGCCCATTGAAAATAATAATCCTCTTGGGCATTTGACTGCTTCAATAAAATCAATAGGAGAGCAAACCAATACAATCGCTTCATAAAATTTGTTAATTTAGCCAAAGATAAAATTTTCACGGCAATTTTTTATGGTAGGGCAAAACTTATACCATATTTTGGCTTTGAGCCGTATTCCGCAATTGGGCAATATCCGCTTGAAAAAATTATTGAAACGCTGGCCCGATGCCCGGGATATTTTCCGTGCTTCACAGCGCGATTTGGCCAAGCAGGTGGGAGACGGTTTGGCGCGTAAAATCAAACAATTCGACGATTTTTCCGTCGTGGATAACGAATTGGATTTTATCGAAAAAAACGATATCGAAATACTGACGATTTTCGACGATAACTATCCGCATCTCCTGAAATACACCGAGGATGCGCCGGTTTTCTTATTCAAAAAAGGCAATTTCGATTTTGGCGCAGGACGTTATTTGTCCGTTGTCGGAACAAGGAAAATTACTTCCTACGGGCGGCAATTTATCGCCGGTTTCGTCCGCGATATCAAAGTGTATAATCCGGTCATTGTCAGCGGATTGGCTTACGGTGTGGATATTGCGGCACACAGGGCGGCATTGGACAACGGTCTGCCCACGGTAGCGGTTACGGGCACGTCTATGGATACGGTTTACCCGGCGGCGCATCGCAACTATTTTGAACAAATTCTGGAAAACGGTGCCGTGCTGACGGAATTTTGGACTTCGGACAAAATGAACAAAAACAATTTCCTGCAACGCAACCGCATCATTGCCGGCATCAGTCAGGGAACTTTGGTGGTGGAATCGGGCGAGCAGGGCGGTGCGTTGGTTACGGCTCAAATGGCTTTCGCCTACAACCGCGAAGTTTTTGCCTTGCCCGGACGTGTGACCGATACGTATAGCCGCGGAACCAATCATCTGATCAAATCGGAAATTGCCCGTCTGATTCTCTCGGCGGACGACGTGGCCTATTATCTACAATGGGAAAAAGAAGCGTCGGCGGAAAAACCCAAGCCCGTGCAGCGGAAATTGTTTGTGGAACTCTCGCCGGACGAACAAAAAATCGTGGATTTTCTTGCGCAAAACGGCAAGCGCCATATCGACGATATCGCCGTCGAAACCGGTATGTCCGTTTCTGTGGTGGCATCGCAAATGATGATGCTCGAACTCAACGGCATTATCCGTCAATTGCCCGGAAAATATTTCGAATTAATCTGAACCGGAAAACCTAGTCCTCTTCGGACATTTCCCGCAATTCCACCGAAGGATAATCGTTCCTGACCATTTCCACCGAAAAAGGCGAATCGGCCAAAAAAACCGGCAATCCGTCCTTATCCTTGGCCAGATAACGTTGTTTGACTTTCAGAAACTCTTTGTAATCAGGCGCTTCGGGATCCTTCGTCTTAATCCAAAATGCCTTGTAAATGTTCAAGGGCTCGTAGGAACATTTGGCGCCGTATTCGTGTTCCAGACGATATTGAATTACGTCGTATTGCAACGCGCCCGCCGTCCCGATCACCTTCCGGTTGTTCAGATTCAGCGTAAACAATTGCGCCACACCTTCATCCATCAATTGATCGATACCCTTGGCCAATTGTTTGGCTTTCATCGGATCTTCATTGTTGATATACCGGAAATGCTCCGGTGAAAAACGCGGAATACCTTTGAATTGCAAAATTTCTCCTTCGGTCAACGTATCCCCGATTTTGAAATTCCCCGTGTCGTGCAAACCGACGATATCCCCCGGATAAGCTTCGTCCACCACTTGCTTTTTTTGGGCCAGAAAAACATTGGGCGCCGAAAATTTCAATTTCCTTCCCAAGCGAACGTGCAAATAAGGTTTGTTCCGGCGGAAAACCCCCGAAACGATTTTCACAAAAGCCAACCGGTCCCGGTGCTTGGGATCCATATTGGCGTGGATCTTGAAAACAAAACCCGTAAACTGCGGCTCGTCGGGATAAACCGTGCGCTTATCCGCCTTCTTCGGTTGCGGCGACGGCGCAATATCCACAAAACAGTCCAGCAAATCCTTCACGCCGAAATTGTTCAATGCCGAACCGAAAAATACCGGTTGCAAATTCCCTTGCAGATATGCCTCCCTGTCAAACGGCGGATACACTTCACGCACAATTTCCAGATTATCTTTCAACTCCGCCAAAGCCTCTTCACCGATGGCTTCCCGGAGCAACGGATCGTCCAAATCGGTGAGCTCGTGAACCTTGCCCACCTTCTGCTTCGTGCCGCCTTCGAAAAGCAATACTTTTCCTTCGCGAATGTTATAGACGCCCTGAAAATTTTGCCCCATACCGATAGGGAAACTCAGCGGCACCGTCTTCAAGCCCAGTTTTTGTTCCAATTCGTCCAGCAAATCGAACGGATCCTTCCCTTCGCGGTCCAATTTGTTGATAAAAACCATCATCGGGATATCCCGCAGCCGGCACACGTGCACCAATTTTTCCGTTTGTTCCTCCACGCCTTTGGCCACATCCACCACCACAATCGTGCTATCCACGGCCGTCAATGTCCGGTAGGTATCTTCGGCGAAATCCTTATGCCCGGGCGTATCCAAAATATTGATTTTCTTTCCTTTATAGTTAAACGAAAGCACCGACGTCGCCACCGAAATTCCCCGCTGACGTTCGATTTCCATAAAATCCGACGTCGCCGATTTCCTGATCTTATTCGACTTGACCGCGCCCGCTTCCTGAATGGCCCCGCCGAACAGCAACAATTTTTCCGTCAATGTGGTTTTACCCGCATCCGGATGCGAAATAATCCCGAAAGTTTTCCGGCGTGCAATTTCCTCACGCAACTTTTTTACGGACTGATTTTCCATAGCAGCTGCAAAGATACGGCAATATGCGAAAA
>CAYUQW010000137.1:0-4451 GCA_964446985.1 uncultured Flavobacteriaceae bacterium | reverse complement strand
GTTTCCAATAATTTGGGTTGATCGCAGCGGGGTGCGGTCATATCCACATCGTAAATGTCGCGTAGAATGATCTGGTATTCGTCGGGATCGATATTGCCGTCGTGGTTGGCGTCATAACAGGAAAGGATACCGGTTAAGGTTCCGCGTCCGTATCGCACGTGAGCATCGGCGAAGTTGGCATAGCCGCTTGTGCGAACGGTGATTTGACCGCTTCCGGCGCAGACCGTCAATGTACGGTTGGCTGCACGGGGGCTCGGGTGAGAACTTTGGCTATCGCTGAAAGCAAAGGTTTCCAAAACGTCTTCCGGCGCAAATACGGCATCTTCGACTTTGACCAATTTACCCACCTGATCGTATGTGACCGCTCCCGGCGTGATAACTTCGGGTTCGACTTCTTCGTCTTCGTTCAGGAAAAAGATATGATCTTGGTCGATATCGTCGCCGATACGTCCGATGTGACCGTTATACAAATCGCCCAATTCCAATTCCCCGCCGCTTGTTTTACCTATATATAAATCTTTGGCTTTGATACGGATTTTGGCACCTCTGTGGTAGCCGCGCAGGTAGAGATCGCGCAAGTTGATGCCCAAACGAATTCCGCCGGTTTGGTCCTGAATATAAACCGATTTGTATAAATTGCCGCTTTTATCCGAAGCCGTTACGGTGGCATCCAGAACCCAATCGTTGGTGATTTGCATCAGGGTGTTGTTTCCGAGGGCGGATTTCAAATCGGCTATGGTGGCATTGGGCGTCAGGGCAGAAGCGTCACACGTCGGTTGGGATCCGTCGCATCGCGGATTTACCAGTTGAACGTCGTTGGTATCGCGAATATACAGTTGGAACGTATTGCGGTATTTTCCCAATACTGCCACGACATCGCCTTTTCCCGTAGGAACACGTTGTTTGGCAAAAGAAGCGTAGCCGCTGTTGCGCATAACAAGGCTTACGCCGTTGCAGTCTTCGAGATATTTGTTTACGCCGGACAATCCTTCCAGTGCATAAGTGGAACAAAGATCGGATTGTTTGAATTGCACGTCTTTCACCTTGACGAGGGTGTTTACGTATTGATCTCCGTTATTGCGAATGTCCGTAACGCTTACTTCCGTCGGCACGAGGGTAACGGGATCGTCGCAAGTGGCGAAAATTCTTTTGTCCACCTCCGACGCCGGCATTCGTCCTATGTGGGTGGCATGACCGTTGTCGTATGTCAAACCGAGTTTATAAACACCGTTATCTTTACCGATAAAAAGCCCCTTGGTTTTGATGATAACTTTTTTGCCCACGGGATAATCGACATACAGATTCCGTTTGTCGAGCACTACGGTAATACCTGCCGTAGGATTTTGCGGGGCGTCTTGAATAACCATTGTCGTATAGAAATTGCCGGCTTCGTCGCTGGAAATAACATATCCTTCGATATTCAAATCCTGATCGATTTGGGTGATTTGTCCGCCGGGTGAAAGCGCGATAATATCCGCAATGGTGGCATTGGCGCTAACGGGCGGATTTTGGCAAGGGGTATCCGGCGCATCCCATTTGCTTTTTTGAGAACAGGAAGCCATTCCGATAATCCCCAGAAAGACTAAGATTTTGGTCAAATATTTCATAATTGTCATTTTTTCGATTAAATTAGAATCTTACGCTGAACATAAGGAAATAATTTCTGCCGTATCCCATCCAATATTTATTGCCGAAAACGGGAACGCTATTGATTTTCTTATCGATATATAATTCGGGATAACTGGCTTTTCGCGATTGTTCAAAGCCTCCGGTCGGTTGGACATTGTCCATAATGTTATTGACCAGAACAAACAAACCGATATAGTATTTTTTAATTTTCCAGGATTTTCCGCCTATAAAGTTCAAATGGGTGTAGGACGGCAATTTTTCCTGTTTCAGTAAGGAGGATAAGATTTCATTGGTGACTGCGGGAATATCCCATTTGTCCACACCGCGGTAATTCTCGATATCTCCGTAAGGCTCGTTGGTATTGGGATCGAGGTAGAAACGGTCGGTGCGAAGGATGGGGCTTACGCCGATGTAATTATCGTCGAACCAGTTGAAATTCAATCCGGCAAACCAATAATGCGGACTGCGGTATTCGATACCTATGCCGGCGGCTTTTTGCGGTCCGTTGGCCAAGCGGTATCCGGTGAGGTTGGACTTGCCGAGGTAGGTTGCGTCAAACAGGTCGGAAGCTACGTAAACATCGGGATTGTTGGTATAAACGTGTTTTCCCAAAGCCAAAGCGAAAGTAGCTTTCCACGTGGGTGACAGTTGGGCTTCGAGACCGTATTCGAGGCCTTCGTACAGTTTGGAAGCGCCGCTGACGATTTGTGTCAGGAAGAAGGCGTTGCCGTTGATATTTCCGGGAATTCCCGGGACACCGTTAAGGGAAATTCCTTGGGCGAAAAAGCGCTGAATTTCCGTCGAGCGGTCGATTTGGTTAACATAAAAGGTTAAACGGCTTTTGATATAAGGCGAACGGTAGATGTAGGAAAGATCGAAGCCGTGGATGCTTTCGTCCGACAAACCGGGCGTTACGTCGTTGCTGACACGGCCGTTATAGAAAATATTGCGCATATCCGGTGCTTTGTTTTGCATCAGAAAATTCGCATTGAGCAAATGACGTCCCGTAAGTTTGAAAGTGGCGCCCGCTTTGACAACGTATTCGTTGAACTTCAACATATCCGATTTTCCGTAAGAATCGGCGAAAAGCGGATTTTTGTACAAACCGTTGCGTTGGTAATCGGTGATACCGAAAGAGGCCGCTCCGTAGAGGTCCAAAGCTTTGGAATAATATTGTGCCTGAACGAATCCGCGGGCTTTCAAACCGTTAATAAGATAATCGTAGGAGAATTTATCTTTCTCTTTGACCTTGCGATTCGGATTATTGGCATCATTATCTTCCATACCTGCAGTAGCATACGGATTTTTATCATAAAAGAATTGTGCCCCGAGCAGATCGTTCATATATGCGTATCCTTCGGCATTATCTTGCAATACGTGAACGCCGGCGTTAACGTTTAATGCGTCGGAGATACGCTTGCTGAATACGGAAGAGAAATAGAGGTTGTTTTCATCCAGTCGATCGTCGTAATAATAGTACCGTGCGCTTCCGTCGTCGGCGGTATTGGTTTTGTTGGCACGGTAGAGATAATCCCAATCGATTTGCCCGTATTGAACGAATTTCAAATAATGATTGGCGGCTTCGGAGAGATTGTCTTTGGCCAGCCAATAACTCGGCAGATAGCGGTAATAGGTCGGATCGGGATTGTTGGCGTCATAATATCCGATACGGCTGTTGCCCGTAATTTGTTTCCGGTAGGCCAAACTTGTTTCCAAAGACGTGTTTTGATCAATATCCCAATTGTGCGTAAGTATAACCGAAGGAGCGCAAAGTTTTTTCCTCCGGGCGTTACGTTTTTTATCCGCTTGTAATCCCCAATAGGCATTATAGCGTTCTCCTTTCAGATCATAGACTTCCATTGTGTTGGGGGAGGATTTTCCGCGGAAATTGGGCGTCATAAAGAAAGTCAGATTAAGACTGTGATGATCGTTTATTTTTTTCTCCACGGCACCGAAAAGACTTTTGGCGTCATAGTAAGTTCCTTCGAAATAACCTTCGTTGGCATACCGTCCCGAGAAAAGCAGTGCATAGGCCCAGCCGTTTTTTTGCATTCCGCTGGCGTAGGTGGCCATTACACGGTGACGGTAGCTTCGGTTAGTGGAAGCATAGGAAACTTTGGAGGTTTTACGAATATCGGAGGCTTTCAGGTTATAATTCACACCTCCCAACAGTCCCGATGCATCGTAATCCGAGGGAGAAAGGTTGGGATACATTTCACGGGCGCGCATGACATCGTTCAAACCGCCCCAGCTGGACCATTGCGGTCGTCCGTCATAGAGTTGATTTACGGGAATACCGTTGATCCAAACGGTGGAATATTTGGCATCCAGCCCGCGTGGACTGAAACGTGCATTGCTGAATTGGAACGAAGCGGCACGGGAAAAAGCATCCATTCCCGATTGCAAAATGCCCGATACGTTTTCGGCACTTTCGTCATCGCTTTGCAATTCCTGTTCGTTCAGATTGATAACACCGATTTCATCCGTATTTCCGGTGGAAGACCATAATAAAACCGTGCCTACGTTAAGATTTTTACCCGCCGGAAGTGTGACGGGCATATAGGCGATTTCGTACTTTTCTTTGTAGAAACGAAGATTGTAATTACCCGCGGGAATTCCGGCCAGTTCGAATGTTCCGTCGGATTTCGTGAGGGTGTGATAATCGGTTCCTTGAATGGATACGGAAACACCCGGAAGCGGATCACCCGTATCCGAATCGGCTACATTCCCGCTGATTGTCCCGGTATCTTGCGACCAACCGAGCAATGGGAATACCCATAAAAAAAGAAGCATAAATTTTCTCATAGTGTTGTTCGGATTTG
>CAYUQW010000136.1:0-4469 GCA_964446985.1 uncultured Flavobacteriaceae bacterium | reverse complement strand
GCCGACGAAGGAAAGTTGATCAAAGAATTTATGGAATTTCTGCCCCCGAATTTGCAGGATAGACTGGTGCCGGTAACCGAAAAAATTCTGCAAACACGCGCGCGGTTCATTCTCGGTAACGGCAAACTCACCGTAACGGGACGGATGCATGCGGCCGTTTCCACTTTTCAGATGGGGAAGCCGGCCGTTTCACTTTCGTATAGTGCCAAATATCAAGGTGTGATAGGAAGAAATCTAAACAGGTCCGATTTAATCATAGAGGCCGATAATGACCATTTATGGAAATCGGGAGAAATAGCCGGACAGGTCATAAACAAAATCAATTATGTGCTGGAAAATTACGAACGATTACAAAGGGAAATTCAAGCCAAGGTTCGATTGCAAAAAAAGAGAGTAAAAGAAAGTTTTGACCGGTTGTCCGGAAAGCAACCAATCCACCCGTAAAAAAATATTTATCTTTGAAAAATTAAACATAAAGCGGATCCGATTTGAAAAAAAAGCCGAGAGTTTGTGTAGAAGTCGAACGTATGAAACACCCGTTTACGGGATTGTATTATTATTGTTTGCATTTGGCCGAAAATTTGGAAAAGTATCACGGTGAAGAATTCAAATTTACTTTTTTCAAATATCCGGGTGTTTATTTCCCCAAGCACCTGCGAAGCGTTACCCGGAAACAGTGGGATAAAATTTATCTCTACAAAGATTTCACCCAAGACGTATGGCACGGCACCTGGCAATTGACGAAATATATTCCCAAAGGAAAAATCAAATTCGTTTACACCATTCACGATTTGAATTTTCTTTATACCGATAAGCCCGGATATAAAAAGAAACGCCTTCTGGCTCAAATTCAGGAGAGAATCGACCGGGCGGATGCCATAACGGTTATTTCGCATTATGTCAAAAAAGACGTTGAAAAACATTTAAACACAAAAGGCAAGCCCGTTTATGTGATTTACAACGGTGTGGAACTGAAAGAATTTCCCGGTTTTGACCAACCGAAATACCGCCCCGAAAAGCCTTTTCTCTTTACCGTCGGAACCGTATTGTACAAGAAACATTTTCATGTTTTGCCCCGCCTGCTTCCCGGCAATGATTACGAACTTGTCATAGCCGGCATACACCCGGATGCTTCCTATATCAAACAGATACAACAAGAAGCCGAAAAATACGGTGTGCAAGACCGGGTGAAGTTGATAGGACCCGTTTCGGATGAAGAAAAATACTGGTATATGAAGCACACCGAGGCCTTTTTGTTTCCTTCCATTTCCGAAGGTTTCGGTTTACCGCCCATTGAAGCCATGAAATTGGGAAAAGCGGTTTTTTTGTCCACTTACACCAGTTTGCCCGAAGTAGGAGGTGACGCAGCCTATTATTTCCAAAATTTCGAGCCCGAACACATGCAGTCGGTTTTGTTTGAAGGCTTGAAAGATTATCATGAGCATAACCGCAAACCCGAAATTATCCGTCATGCCGCACAATTTTCATGGGAAAATGCCGTGGCGGGATATACGCAAGTGTATAGAGATGTTTTGAAAGAGAAAACGCCTTCGGTCGCGCCCGAGATTTTGAATAATAAAAAAATCACGGCTATCATTCCCACATGGAACGAAGAAAAAAACATCGAAGCGGCGATTGATTCCGTTTCTTGGGCCGATGAAATTTTGGTTATAGATTCTTACAGCAACGACAAAACGGTGGAATTGGCTCAGAAAAAAGGCGCCAGGGTTATTCAAAGGAAATTCGACAATTTTTCCGCGCAAAAAAATTATGCCATTGACCAAGCAAGCCACGATTGGATTTTTGTGTTGGATGCCGATGAGAGAATTGACGAAATGCTACAAAAAGAAATAAAAGAGACCGTCACAAATCCCAAAGGAAAGGTTGCCTTTTGGATTCGAAGAAAGAATTTTTTCAAAAATATTCCCGTACGTTTCAGCGGTTGGCAAAATGACAAATGCATTCGCTTATTTAACAAAAATTATGCAAGATATAACGGCCGTTTGGTCCACGAAGAAATCAAGGCAAAGGGTCCCGTGGGAATGCTAAGGAATAAAATGCTGCACTATACTTTTAACTCGGAAGAACAATTTGCCCGGAAATTGGATTTATACTCGAAACTGAAAGCAAGGGAATGGTTTGAACGCGGAAAAACATACAATTCCGTAAAACAATTATTTTCATCGGTATACCGGTTTTTCAAGCATTTTGTGTTACATTTCGGATTTTTGGACGGAAAAGCCGGATATGCAATAGCACGTCATTATATGAAAGCCGTTTGGAAGAGATACGATTATTTGAAAAAATTGGAAAATGAAAAGAAGGAACATTCTGGAAACGGTTCGTGAAGGAGGCGTGATTTTGTATCCTTCGGACACTTTATGGGGTATTGGTGGTGATGCCAGATCGGACGGGACGGTCCGGCGTATCAAAAAGATAAAAAACCGCCCCGAAGGCAAAGGATTGGTCGTGCTGGTTTCCGATGTGGAAATGCTACGAAAGTATGTCGAAGAGATACCCGGGAAAGCCATTGAAATTATTGAAAAAAGCCTTCGCCCGACGACCATAATATATCCCCGTTCGCACGGATTAAGCAGGGAAGTTTGCGCCCCTGACGGGAGCGTGGCCATCCGTATTGTCAAAAAAGGTTTTGCACGTGATCTTATCAAAACCACCGGCATTCCTTTGGTATCCACTTCGGCCAATATATCGGGGAAACCCGCGCCCTTATCCTTCGACGATATCGAGCCGGCCATTTTGGAAAGCGTCGATTATGTCGTAAATTTGCACCGCCAAAAAATCTCCGGACGTCCTTCGCGGATTGTTCGTATCAACGCAAGCGGAGAGGTGGAAATAATACGCGACTGATGATCAAACCCGTCAAAAAACTTCCGGAAGCCGTTCGTGATCCTTTGTTTACCAAAATCGGCACGTTGGCTGATGCCGAAGGTATTGACATTTATGTCGTGGGCGGATATGTACGCGATTTTCTACTGCATAACAAGTCAAAAAAAGATATCGACTTCACGCTGGTGGGCGACGGGCCTGCCTTTGCAAGGAAATTGGCTTCGCAACTGCCCGGGAAACCCAAGGTAACCGTCTATAAAAATTTCGGCACGGCACTGATAAAAACGGATAAATACATTTTGGAATTCGTCGGCGCACGCAAAGAATCTTATGTGAGGAACAGCAGAAAACCTTATGTCGAACCCGGCACTTTGGAGGACGATTTGAAAAGGCGCGATTTTACCGTCAATGCTTTGGCCATAGGTTTGAACCGGAAAAATTTCGGTGCATTGCTCGACCCGTTTAACGGATTGGAAGATCTGAAACACCGGATTATCCGTACGCCGCTGGACCCCGATATCACCTTTTCGGACGATCCTTTGCGAATGATGCGTGCCGCCCGTTTTGCGGCTCAGTTGCATTTCGACATACACGCGGACACATTACGCGCGATGAAAAAAAACAAAGAGCGTATCCGTATTGTATCGCCCGAACGCATAGTGGACGAACTGAATAAAATCTTACTGTCGGAAAAGCCGTCCGAAGGTTTGTTGATATTATTTGAAACCGGCTTGTTGGAGGAGATCCTTCCCGAGGTTGTCCGGCTGCAAGGGGTTGAGGAAGTGGAAGGAAAAACACACAAGGATAATTTTTATCACACCTTGGAAGTTGTTGACAATATTGCCCGTACGGATAAAAACAGGAACCTTTGGTTGCGTTGGGCGGCTTTGTTGCATGATATAGGTAAACCGGCCACCAAGCGGTATCATCCCAAAAACGGTTGGTCCTTCCACGGTCATGAATTGGTAGGCGCCAAAATGGTCCCCGGAATTTTCAAACGGCTTCATATGCCGCTGAACCACTCGATGAAATATGTTCAAAAACTCATAAAATTGAGTTCGCGTCCGGTGGCTCTGAATGAAGAAAACGTAACCGATTCCGCCATACGCAGGTTGATTCACGATGCCGGAGACGAATTGGAAGATTTGATAACATTGTGCATGGCCGATATTACCACAAAAAATCCGAACAGAAGAAAAAAATATCAAAGCAATCTCCTTAGGGTTAAAGAGAAAACCGTGGAAGTGGAAGAACGCGATCGTATCCGGAATTTTCAGCCGCCCGTTACGGGAGAGATTATTATGGATACTTTCGGTATCAAGCCTTCGAAAACGGTGGGAGAGATTAAAGATGCCATTAAAGAGGCGATCCTCGAAGGTGATATTCACAACGATTTTCGAGAGGCTTATCAATATATGTTGAAATTAGGCCGTGAAAAAGGGTTGGAAATCAGAAAAAATCTTTTGGATTCACCATCCGGATAGGTTTTATTTAGCTTAATCCCGATTTATCGTAAGCAAAAATCATAAATACTTTTCCTCGATAAGTCCCAAACAAACCTCCGTATCTTTATCGCTGTTATATCCGCCGGTCGGCGGACGCAGGTTCGAGTCCTGCCTCCG
>CAYUQW010000135.1:0-4508 GCA_964446985.1 uncultured Flavobacteriaceae bacterium | reverse complement strand
GTTTTACTCCCGGCAGAGCAGAAAAAAGAACTTTTCAAACGAATTTTGCTGGATTTGGGCATAGGTGCCAAAACAAATGTGGGTTACGGGCAGTTTGTCGACCCTAAAAAGACTAAAGATGGTGGCAAAAAAAATATTCAGGAACAATTAAATCCGGGAAAAAATTTGAAAAATTTACAAGACGGAGAAATTTTGAATGCAATAATTACAAACTTAAAGGGTGGTGTCTCTTTTGATTTAGGCTTTGAAGTACCATTTACGTTAAGATTAACAGGAGTTTCACCCAAACTATTCACTTTAAATCAAAAAATCAAAGTAAAAGTAAAAAAACAAGGAAAACGTTTTATCTGGGAATTAATTAAAGATTAAAATGATAATTACTTAAAAAATTTGCTAATTCCGAAAAAATGTAAAATTTTAAGTAATCCTATGCAAGAAAAAAAAATATCCCAAACCCTTCTCCTTCTTGCCGAAGCGCTTGAACAGTTGGCGCTAATTATTGCCCGTGAAGAAGGGGAAAATATTGCCGGAACACCGAAGGAATTGGAAGTATTAAGCGGTAAACGAAAATCCGGAAATAAAAGTAAACCGGCATCATATTCGAGAGAAGAAATTCGCAGAAAATTTAAAAAAGGTTTTATTAAAAATTGGTTGTTAGAAAGAGATATAACTGTCGGAAAAGGTATAGATACTCTGAAAGTTGATAAAAAATTATATGAAGTCGCCGATTATTTGGCCGATCATTATCTCGAATTGGAAGATTTTTATAAACAACTCAAACGCCATCAAGGTCTGAAAAAAGATTTTGTGTTCAAAACTCCGAGACGTTCGGTTTTATATATCCGTAAATGGGTAATGATGTTGTTCCAAAATAAAATCATTGATGCATACAAGTTCTTGGATAACGAACATATTGATGTTGATATTAAACAAATACATGATGCCACATGGTTTATCCAAGGATTTTGGTTGGAAATTTTTCTACGAAGCGAATTGGCACAATTAATGCGTGCCTATCTTCCGTATATAAAAACTTTTGATATTTTGGCGCAGGCACATCTTGTTTTTCCCGGCGATTTTTCTTCCGAAATCGACTTGTTACTGATGTTAAACGATAAAGTTTATTGGTTCGAATGCAAAAGCGGTAATATCGGTGAATATTACAAAAAATTTAAAAAAGAAAAACATTTGATGAAATTACCTATGAACCATTCGTTCCTGGTTATGCCCGATATGGATGCCAACCGGGATTTAGCCGTCAAAAAACAAGCGGAGATGACACCTTTACATGCAGATAATATCGATAAGGAACTGAAAAAACATATCTTCAACAAACTTTCTCCCAACGCAACCCGTTAATGCTCCTCAACCGTTACAAAATCACCGTCACGGCCGTTGAAGACGGCAGCCTCCCGGGATTCCTGGGCAGTTTTCTTCGTGGTGTCTTCGGTGAAACACTCAATCGCTACCATCCATTGGGTTACCGCTATTTTTTCCGGCTGCAACTAAAACGGGAGCATCCCTATTTCAAAATTTTCGGGAACAATCCGCCCGCACCCTATTGGTTCTACATTCCTCGTCGAATACGTGAAATAAAGACCGGAGAATCATTTCACTTTTTCCTCACCTTCATCGAAAATCCCTTTTTTCCGCCCGAATCTTTGCCGGTATTGTTCAATCATGCTTTTGAACGCCGTCTCTACAAAGGACGGTTCTCCGGGCGATTGTCATCGGTGGAAATGCAAGGCTCGGCACCCGGAAATCCGCAAATTGATATTAAACAATTGGATAATTTACATACCGTTCATAAAGATTTTATTATTCAAATGCCCGTACCCGTATCCTTGATGCGTAACAAAGTCCCGCTCCCGCCGGTGAATCCGTTCGACCTTTTTCATTTTATCATACATCGAGCAATTATGCTCAAACATCTCGCCCGGCTCTTGTCCGATATCGAACATCTCCGCGGAGAATATGAGCCCGAAACGGATAACGGAAACAGCGATTTATTTATCAAACCCCAATTACTCGAGTCCCAAGCTTTAAAGGAAATATTTCCCGTCCGCCCCGCCTTGCGGATGCAAACCGTTTACCGTTCACCCAAACGAAAAGAAAAATATCCCATGCGCGGTTGGAGCGGACGGTTTACTCTCAGGAACGTTTCCCTCGACTTTTTCAAACTCCTCAAGCTCGCCGAACTCATCCACGTCGGAAGCAACACCTCCTTGGGATTCGGCAAATTGATTGTCAACCCCCTTGAACAAAATCAATAAATTACTTCTCCAACACGCGAATCAAGTGTTTGTCTTTCGAGTCTTTGAGGTTCTCCAAAAGTATGGTTTTCAATCCGTATCCTTCGAACAGGCTTATTTTGTAATCCTTCGTAGAATGTATCCGTACCAACTTTCCTAAAAAGGCCGTGCAATTATCCGCCACCATATATAAGTTGTTTTCCGGCCCGAAGGGTAGGATGGTGAGGGAATCGGGATCGAAATTTATCCGTCTTACATTCTTTTCCGTATAGGTTTTTATGAGAAAGTTTAGCAAATGTGGCCCTGTGTTTGTTTCGGCCTCATCGATGAGTTTCAGTCGATCGAATCCTTCTTTTGCCTTGATTTCATCAAGGGCTTTTTCGATGATTTCAGGCATATGATTCTTTTTTGTATCCGGATCGTTCGTCCCAAAACCGCCTGACAACAAACTTTCGTAAATTTCCGATAACAAACTATCCTGTTTAACCTTCTGTGTATTCATAAAAAGTTTGCTCTTCCGTTTGGAAGTTTCTCCGTCATGTTCTTGCTCGTTTTCTTCCGTACCATCTTCATGTCTTTTCACGTCTCCGGTTTTTTTCCGGTCAGTCTCATTAAAACCGCTGTCATCATAGTCCTCTTCTTCCAACGCTCGAATGGCTGATTCAATGTCATCCCAAAACATTTCGTCATAAGCGGCAAAATCCTCCTCCGGAACATAATTGCTCCTGTCCGACTCTTTAAACGCTTCGGCCTGCAGGTGTTGCAGATATTCTTCCGGGTCCGTAAACCCGTCTTCGATCATCCAATCTTCGAAACTCATAGTATTAAATTTTTTTGGTTAGCAATGCAAATATATTTGCCTTAGGGACAGCCTATTTGTCTTCAAAAAAAATTTTTACATGAAAAAATTCGTTTCATGGAATCGTAAATTTTGTCTAATTTTATTTATAATCCAAAAAAATATAGGAAAATGATAACCTATACCATGCTTGTGCAAGCCTGGAATGAAGTGAAGGCAAAAGGTGCCTCCGGCGGTATCGATCGCATTTCCATAAAGGATTTTAAACAACAAGAAGAAAAAAATCTGATACGCTTGGCGCTTCAAATAAAAAACAAAACCTATCTCCCGCAACCGTATTTGCAAGTCAAAATTCCCAAAGACCGTAACGAAAAACGAACCCTTGGACTGGCTACCGTACGGGATAAAATCGTTCAGACGGCCATTAAAAACCTGATCGAACATCGTTTCGAAAAACAATTTTACAAATCAAGCTATGCCTATCGGCCGGGCCTGGGACCCCGTAAAGCCATCAACAAAATCAGACATTACATACAAGCCGAAAAACTCACCATTATAGCCAAATGTGATATCGACAACTATTTCGACACCCTTGATCACCGTATCTTATTCAAATTGCTCAAACCCGTCGTAACCGACGATTGGCTGCTCGAATTGATCAAAATGTTCGTGAAAATGGGGTTTATCGAACACGATAAAAACTGGCGCGACCGTACGAAAGGCGTCCCCCAAGGTGCCGTCCTCTCACCGCTTTTGGCCAATCTCTACCTGACACCGCTCGACCAAAGAATGAACGACAAACAAATCCGTTACGTCCGTTATGCCGACGATTTTATTATGTTATTCAACAATCACCAACAAGCCCGGGAAACACTGGACGATACCATCACCTATTTACAAAACAAACTCAAACTCCAAGTCAATCCCGGCAGCTTTGTACGTGAAATTTCCAACGGATTTAATTACCTTGGCGTTTGGATAACCGACAAACAAATCACCGTTTCGTCCGGAAAAATCCAAAAACTCAAACAAAAAATCACCGAAGCCTTCAAGCACGACAATTTCCCTGCCAAATATCACGATCAAGTCCACGGAATCAACAACTATTACGGAACTATCATAGCACAACATACCCTTTTCCCTTTGGATGAACACATCCTGAAACTATGGCATGAAAAATTATTGAATATTCCCGGGAAAATCACAAAGAAACTAATCAAAAAACACCTCAAGCACCTTCTGTTCGTAACCGATATCTACAACCGTAACATCCACATCCACAAAAAATCCATCCTGCAAACAATCTACGAAATCAAAAACAAACCTTTCATTCTCGATGCCGAAGAAGCCGTCAGAAAACGACGTCGCGAATACCGGCAGCGTTTCATGGCCAATATGCACCTGCACATAGGCGGTTACGGCAAATCCGTCGGCATTTCCAAAAACAAAATCACCGT
>CAYUQW010000134.1:0-4571 GCA_964446985.1 uncultured Flavobacteriaceae bacterium | reverse complement strand
ACCCGCGGCGCATTGGTGGTTACCTGCAAGGTGAGGTGATAGGTTTGACCCGGAGTATATCCCGAAGCGGGGATATCCGATGTTACTTGTATGCTGACATTGTAACTGTTCGTTTGGTTATGACAAGAGGTGCAATAATGTCCGTGGTCACCCGGCGAACCGGTATAACCGGCGGGCGGTCCCGAAGAATAGGAAAGAAACAGCCAGGCGGCGAAAGGGACCAGGGCAAGAAAAAATAATTTTTTGTTCATGGTAGCAATTTTGTATAACAAATATATTAAATTTTGATTTGCCATAAAAAAACCGGCTGAAAAGCCGGCTTATCGTTTGTTATTGATTTCCGAGGAAACCGTGAGTCTTTTTCTGCCTTTTTTACGTCTTCGGGACAGGACGGCTCTTCCCCAACGGGTTTGCATTCTTTTCCTGAATCCGTGTTTGTTACGGCGTTTTCTCTTGGACGGCTGATATGTTCTTTTCATCGGATTAAATTTTCGTAAATCAATGTTTCGGTGCGCAAAGATAGGACATTTTTTTCAATTATTCCAATTCTTTCCGTATGCGTTTCAGGTCGGATTTGATTTTTTCCAATGCCTCGATAAAAGTTTGTTTGTCGCGAATGGCTTTTCTTCGATTATATAGCTTTTTTTTTGCGCCTTCGATGGTATATTGTTCTTCGCGAAGCAAGTATTGAATCAGGAAAAAAGTTTCCACTTGCTCACGCGTAAAAAGGTGAACGTTTTTATGGATTTTAGGTCTGATCCGGAATTCGTTTTCCCAAAAACGGATAGTGGAAGCATTTTCGCCCGTAAAAGAGGCTATCTCCTCGATACGATAATAAAGTTTATCGGGGATTTCTTTCATCAATCGAGGGACTCTTTGGCATGTTTGGCGATTTCCATCAATTTTTCGTAATCTTCGGCATTGAGATCACGATAGAAAAAGTAAATCGGATTAACAGGATGACCTTTATAATGTACTTCGTAATGAAGGTGCGGACCGGCGGATAAACCTGTATTGCCCACCAAACCTATGATTTGACCGCGCTTGACTTTTTGTCCTTTTTTGACAAGTATTTTTGACATATGGGCATATACGGTTTCATAACCGAATCCGTGGTTGATTTTGACGTGTTTTCCGAAACCTGATCCCCGTGCGGCATAAGTTACTATACCGTCACCCGTAGCATATATCGGCGTACCGGTTTTAGCCGTAAAATCCAATCCGTTATGAGGTCGCCAGATTTTCAGGATGGGATGGAAACGCATGCCGAATCCCGATGCAATACGTCGCAAATCTTTGTTTTTTACGGGTTGAATGGCCGGAATATGGGCGAAGAATTTTTCTTTTTCTTTTGCCAATTTGATGAGTTCATCGAAAGATTCGGACTGAACCATTAACTTTTTGGATAAAATATCGGTTTTTTGGTACAATTTTTTTAGCATTGCCTCATTGGAAAGATGCGATAAATCGGCATAAAAATCGCCGCCTCCGAATCCGGCTTCGCGGACATCATCCGAAATGGGTTCGGCTTCGAACAGGAGTCGATACAAATTTTTATCCCGGTTTTGGATATTTTTCAGGACGGCATTAATCCGGTCGAATTTTTTGTCGAGCAAGGTCAAATTCAATTTCAGTTCCTCATTCCGGCGTTTCAAAGCTTTTTCCTCGGGCGTGTCGAAGTAGTAGGATAAAATAAAAAATCCCAAGAGCATAAATAAAAATCCGGCCAGCAGGAAAGCCAAAAAATCTTTCAAACGATTGCGTTTGACGGGTTTGTATTCGAGGCTTACGGGGTCGAGTATGTATTTCTGTTTGGCCATTCTTTGTAGTCTGGAAATGAAAAACTAAATTTGTCCCACAAAATTAAAGAAAAATTTTCTATGTTAAAAGCCAAGGAAATAAGACAGCGGTTTTTGGATTTTTTCAAGGAGAAGGGCCACCGTATCGTTCCGTCGGCGCCCATTGTGTTGAAAGACGACCCTACATTAATGTTTACGAATGCGGGGATGAATCAGTTCAAGGAATATTTTTTGGGATACAAACAGCCGGAATACAAGCGTGTGGCCGATACGCAGAAGTGTTTGCGCGTCTCGGGAAAGCATAACGATTTGGAGGAAGTGGGCAAGGATACCTATCATCATACGATGTTCGAAATGCTCGGCAATTGGTCCTTCGGCGATTATTTCAAGGAAGAAGCCATCGATTGGGCTTGGGAATTGCTGACGGAAGTTTACGGTTTGGACAAAGACCGTTTGTATGCAACGGTTTTCGAAGGCGACGAATCCGAAGGCTTGGAACCCGACAACGAAGCTTTTGAATATTGGAAAAAACACCTGCCCGAAGACAGAATCCTGTACGGAAGTAAAAAGGATAATTTCTGGGAAATGGGCAATACCGGTCCTTGCGGGCCTTCGTCCGAAATTCATATCGATTTGCGCTCCGACGAAGAACGGAAAAAAGTTCCGGGAAGGGAATTGGTCAATAAAGATCATCCCGAAGTGATTGAATTGTGGAATTTGGTTTTCATTCAAAACGATCGAAAAGAAGACGGGCATCTCGAACGTTTGCCCCAAAATCACGTCGATACGGGAATGGGTTTGGAACGTTTGGTCAGGGTGTTGCAAGGCAAAAAATCCAATTACGATACCGATTTGTTTCAACCGGTTATTCGCGAACTGGAAATCATCTCCGGAAAGAAATACGGTGAAAACGAGGAAACGGATATCGCTTTCCGCGTGGTGGCCGATCATTTGCGTGCTATAGCTTTTACGATAGCAGACGGTCAATTGCCATCCAACACCGGCGCCGGCTATGTCATACGCCGTATCTTGCGCCGGGCCGTCCGGTACGGCTATACGTTTTTGGGCATGAAACATCCTTTTATTTATATGCTCGTTCCCGTTTTGGTCGAAGAAATGGGCGATGTGTTTCCCGAATTGCGCACACAACAATCTTTGATACAAAATGTTATTAAGGAAGAAGAACAGGCATTTCTGCGTACGCTTGAACAAGGATTGTATCTCCTGGATTCAATGCTGAAAGAGGCGAAAGGAAAAGTTTTGCCCGGTGAAAAAGCTTTTGAACTGTACGATACCTACGGATTTCCTTATGATCTCACGGCGCTGATTGCCGAAGAAAGAGGTTTTTCCGTGGACAAGGAAGGTTTTGATCGCGAAATGGCCAAGCAAAAAAGCCGTTCCAAGAAAGCCGCCGAAGTCAAAACGGGCGATTGGGTTGTATTGCGCGACGACGATCAACAGGAGTTTATCGGTTACGATTACACCGAAGCCGACGTTAAAATCACGCGTTACCGAAAAGTTCAAACCAAAGACGGCGAATTTTACCAATTGATTTTCAACCTGACGCCTTTTTATCCCGAAGGCGGCGGTCAGGTGGGCGACAAAGGTTATCTGAAAGCGCCCAACGGGGAAATCGTCCATATTCTGGATACCAAGAAGGAAAATAACCTGATTGTTCATATCGCCAAAGAATTGCCGTCGAATCCCGAATCGGTTTTCCGTGCGGTGGTAGATACGGAGGCTCGCGGACGTGCGGCGGCGCATCACTCGGCCACACACTTGTTGCATCAGGCGTTGCGTCACGTTTTGGGAACGCACGTTCAGCAAAAAGGGTCTTATGTCGGACCGGATAAACTCCGTTTCGATTTCTCGCATTTTTCCAAACTGACACCGGAGGAATTGAAAGCCGTGGAAGATTTTGTCAATACCAAAATCCGCAAAGCTTTGCCGTTGGAAGAAAAACGGAATGTGCCTTTCAAGGAAGCGGTGGAAAAGGAAAAAGCCATGGCCTTTTTCGGTGAAAAATACGGCGATACCGTGCGGGTGATCCGTTTTGGCGATCACGCCGAATTATGCGGCGGTATCCACGTGGAAAATACCGGCAAGTTGTGGCATTTCAAGATTCTTTCGGAAAGCGCCGTGGCTTCCGGAATCCGACGAATCGAGGCGGTGGCCGGCGAAGCGTTGAAGGAAAAATTGCTGTATGAAGACGATGTCTTGCAACAAATCCTGTCCGCATTGAAAAATCCCGAAAATCCGTTGAAAACGATCGAGCAGATGCAAGGGGAAATCAAGAAATTGCGTAAGGAGAACGAACATTTGCGCCGGGAAAAAGCCGCTATGCTTTTCCAAAATATAGGTGAAAAAGCCAAGGAAATTAACGGCGTAAAATTTATTGCCGAAAAGGTGGAATTGGGACCGGCCGAAATCAAGAATCTGATTTTTTCCAATTTCGGCAAAGCCGACGATTATGTGATTTTGTTGGCCACGGAAGATAAGGAAAAACAAAAGGCCGGTTTGACGCTTTTCATTTCCAAGAATCTAATCGACAAATACGGTCTGGATGCCGGAGCGATTATCCGCGAAATTGCCAAAAAAATCCACGGCGGCGGCGGCGGTCAGAAATTTTTCGCTTCCGCGGGCGGCAAAAATCCCGGCGGTATTCCCGGCGCTCTGGAAAAAGCCGAAGAAATTATCCGGGAGAAAGTCAAAGGTTGATTCGATAGTGTAAAGTTATCGTTTTGAAATTTTGTCGATTGCAATCGACAAAAA
>CAYUQW010000133.1:0-4658 GCA_964446985.1 uncultured Flavobacteriaceae bacterium | reverse complement strand
TTGGGATTGGCTACCGGTTCGTCGCCGATTAAAGTGTACGACGAATTGGTACGTATGTACCGGGAAGAGGGATTGAGTTTCCGTAATGTTATTACGTTCAATTTGGACGAATATTACCCGATGGACCCGGAGGATGTCAATTCCTATCATTATTTTATGCATCAATACCTGTTCGATCACATCGATATCAAACCCGAAAACATCCATATCCCCGACGGCACCGTGCCTATGGAAAAAATGACGGAATATTGTTTGTCCTATGAGCAACAAATAAAAGATGCCGGCGGTTTGGATTTTCAATTACTCGGTATCGGGCGTTCGGGGCATATCGGCTTTAACGAACCCGGTTCGCATATCAATTCCGGCACGCGCCTGATAACTTTGTCGCATATTACGCGGGTGGATGCGGCACCTTCGTTTTTCGGATTAAACAATGTTCCGCGCAAGGCGATTACGATGGGAATTTCCACCATTATGCAGGCACGTCGTATCGTTTTGCTCGCTTGGTCCAAGAAAAAATCCGATATTATCAAAAAAACCGTCGAAGGGGAAATGACATCGGATGTGCCGGCAACCTATTTGCAAAAACATCCGAACACGACCTTCGTTTTGGATGAAGAAGCGGCATCCAAACTGACACGTATCGATACGCCTTGGCTGGTGAAGGACGTGGAATGGGACAATATGATGAGTAAGAAAGCTGTCGTTTGGTTAAGTGAAAAAACAAAATTGCCCATTCTCAAACTCACCGACAACGAGTATAATCAAAATCATTTGGCCGATTTGATAGCCCACAAAGGCTCGGTTTATGATTTGAATATTGAAATTTTCAATGAAATCCAGCATACGATTACCGGTTGGCCCGGCGGTAAACCCGGTGCCGACGATACATATCGCCCCGAACGGGCCAATCCGCCGCAAAAACGGGTGTTGATTTTCAGCCCGCACCCCGACGATGACGTTATTTCCATGGGCGGAACTTTGGATCGCTTGGTGGAGCAGGGTCACGATGTTCATGTTGCTTATCAAGTGGCGGGATATAATGCCGTTTCCGATGAAGAGGCTTTGAAATATTTGGAAGTCAATCAATTGACCGGATTTTCGAGTGAGGAAATGACCCAATTGTTTTATGAATTACAAGAGAAAAACCGTGCCGTTGATTCGCCGGCATTGAAAAAATTAAAATCGAGTATCCGGCGTGCCGAGGCCATTTCGGCCCTGCGTTTTTTGGGTGTGCCCTTGGTCAATATACATTTCCTGGATTTACCATTTTATGATGCGCCCGAGGTGCACAAACGTAAAATTTCGTCCTTGGATGTGGAGATTATGGAAAATATCATCAAGTTGGTTCAACCGCATCAAATTTTTGCCGCCGGCGATTTGGCCGATCCCCACGGAACGCATCAGCTTTCGTATGAATTATTGATAAAGGCTTTGGAAAATTTAAAGGAAGAGCCGTTTTACCAAGACCTTTACGTGTGGCTTTACCGCGGTGCTTGGGATGAATTTGAAGTTCATGAGATAGAAATGGCCGTACCCATGAGTCCCGATCAGGTGTTGAAAAAGCGCCATGCCATTTTCTATCATCAGTCACAAAAAGACTTGGTCATGTATAAAGGTGACGACATCCGTGAATTCTGGATGCGTGCCGAAGATCGCAATAAAGAGTTGGCACGGAAATATGATTCGCTGGGATTGGCCGAATATGAGGCTATGGAGGCGTTTAAACGTTTAAAAATCTGAACAATGGCTATTACCAAAATTCAAAATATTGCCGTAATGACGTCCGGAGGCGATGCTCCGGGAATGAATGCGGCCATACGTGCCGTGGTGCGTTCCGCGGTTTTTTACAAGAAAGATATTTACGGCATATACCGCGGCTATGAAGGACTTATCCAAGGCGACATCGAACGGTTTACCGCCCGGAAAGTAAGTAATATTATCAACAGGGGAGGAACTATTCTGAAAACCGCCCGATCCAAAGCTTTCCGGACACCGGAAGGACGAAAAAAAGCCTATGAAAATCTGAAAAAACATAATATCGATGCTTTGGTGGTGATCGGCGGTGACGGTTCTTTCCGCGGAATGAACATTTTCTCGGAGGAATTCGATTTCCCGGTTATCGGAATCCCTGCGACGATTGATAATGATATTAACGGAACGGATTTTTCTATCGGTTTTGATACGGCATCCAATACCGCAATGGAAGCCATCGATAAAATTCGTGATACCGCCAGTTCGCATAACCGCCTGTTCTTTATCGAAGTAATGGGACGTAACGCCGGATTTCTCGCCCTTTACAGCGGCATTGCCGGCGGGGCGGAAGATATCCTTATCCCCGAGGAAGACCGCGGTGTTAACGAATTGGTCAATGCCTTGATGCGGAGCAAACGTTCAGGTAAAACCAGTAGCATCGTAGTGGTGGCCGAAGGTGACAAAACCGGAAAAAATGTTTTTGAACTGGCCAAATATGTCGAAAAACATTTGCGAGAATACGAAGTGCGGGTCGTTATTATCGGACATATTCAACGGGGCGGTTCTCCTACCACCTTGGACCGTGTGTTGGCCAGCCGCTTTGGTGTAAAGGCCGTGGAAGCACTGCTCGACGGGCAGACGCGTAAAGTGGTCGGATATCGTAATAACCGGATCGTCGTTTATCCGCTCGAACAGGCCATAGACCACCAAAAACCGGTCAATCAGGAATTGATCGATATGATTGAAATTTTGACAACCTAATGAAAATCAATAAAATACAACGATTATGAGTAAAATAAAAATTGGAATTAACGGTTTCGGACGTATCGGACGTTTGGCTTTTCGCTATGCCGTTACCAAACCCGAAGTGCAAGTGGTGGCTATCAACGATTTGCTCGACGCCGACTATCTGGCTTACCTCTTGAAATACGATTCCGTTCACGGACGTTTTCAAGGTGACGTGCAGGTTGAGGATAATCATTTGATAGTCAACGGCAATAAAATTCGTGTAACGGCCGAACGAAATCCCGAGGATATCAACTGGGGCGAATTGGATGTGGATTTCGTGATCGAATCCACCGGATTTTTCACCGATAAGGAAAAAGCGGAAAAACACCTGAAAGCCGGAGCGAAAAAAGTCATTATTTCCGCGCCTTCCAAGGATGCGCCTATGTTTGTTTACGGCGTAAACCACAAGGAATTGACCCCCGATTTGAAGGTTTTTTCCAACGCTTCCTGTACGACAAACTGTTTGGCGCCCATTTCCAAAGTCTTGAATGATAACTTCGGTATAGTCGAAGGTTTGATGACCACCATTCACGCCGCCACTTCCACCCAGAAAACCATTGACGCTCCTTCGAGCAAACGCCGCCGGGGACGTTCCGCTATCCTGAATATTATTCCCACCACCACCGGTGCGGCCAAAGCGGTCGGTAAAGTAATTCCCGATTTGAACGGTAAACTTACCGGAATGTCCTTCCGTGTTCCTACGGCCGATGTTTCCGTTGTGGACCTGACGGTTAAACTGGCCAAACCGACCACGTACGAGGAAATTATTGCCAAAATGAAGGAAGCCGCCGCCGGTCCGATGAAAGGCGTATTGATGGTAACCGAGGATGAAGTGGTATCCCAGGATTTTGTGAGTGAAACACACACGTCCATTGTCGATGCGAAAGCCGGTATTGCCCTCAACGATACCTTCTTTAAAATCATCAGTTGGTACGACAACGAATTCGGTTATGCTTCCAAGCTTATCGATATGATTATTCATGCATCGAATTTGTAATATGTTTTGATCCCGGCACGGTTAAATACCGTGCCGGTTAATAATATAAATGGATAACCCTTGGATAGAATTAATAGAGAATTGGAATAAAAACGGCCGGTTCTCGGTTTCACCGGATCAACCGGTTATTGACCGTTTTAACAGCAATTCATTCAGAACACCAAAATCGGAGGATTTATTCCGAATTCATGATGAGGTATTACCATACCCCTTTACCGGAAATATAAAAAAGGCTTCCGTAATTTTATTGGCAACTAATCCGGGTTTTGTCGAAAAAGAGAAAGATACATTATATTCTTGCGAAAGTTTTCATCAGGAAGTGCGAGATAATTTGATGTTTAATTCAGAGAAGTTTCTTAATGAAGATGAAAAACGACGGGAATATAGTGATTATTGGCATAAAAGAACCAGAAAATTATCTGAGGACGTAGGTGATATTAATAAAGTTTTACATGGTATTGCCTTATTGCAATTTTTTCCTTATCATTCTAAAAGATTCAGGAAAATTTCTCGAAAATATTTTGATAATAAAGAAGATTCTTACTTAATTACTCAGAAATTTAATTTTTATTTATTAGAACAAGCTATCGAAAATAAAAAATTAATAATTATTACACGTGGCAAAAGATATTGGTATGAGGCTGTTAAAAAATTGTCATCTTACAAAAAAGAAGAAAAAAGAGTTTTGGAATTAAAAAATTATCAACAGCCTTATATCACGAGAAGAAATTTTGCCGGAGAAGATGATTATGACAAAGTTATAGAAGAACTTAAAAAATTGTGAAATCGGACGAATATTTTAATGTTATTTCAAAGTATGCTTAAATAAAAATGCCTGTCTGATTTTAGACAGGCATTTTGGTTACCGGCAAAGGATTATGTATTACAATTTCTCAAA
>CAYUQW010000132.1:0-4695 GCA_964446985.1 uncultured Flavobacteriaceae bacterium | reverse complement strand
TCTCCCAAAACATCCGCTTCTACGAAAAACTGCTTCAATCCTAAACTTTTCGTATCTTTGCACCTCAAAAAAAGATAACTTATGAGCGAACAAACCGAACACATTCCGATTTTGATTTTAGGTTCCGGACCGGCCGGATATACGGCCGCCATTTATGCCGCACGCGCCGGATACAAACCGGTCGTTTATACGGGTATGGAAATGGGCGGACAACTGACCACCACCACGGACGTGGAAAATTACCCGGGTTTCCCCGACGGCATTCAGGGACCGCAGCTGATGGAAGATATGAAAAAACAAGCCGAACGTTTCGGAACGGAAGTACGGTTCGGTTTGGCCACCAAAGCCGAGTTGGCCAAAGAAAAGGGACAAAAACACAAAATCACCATCGACAACAACAAAGTCGTAACGGCCGATGTGGTTATCATTGCCACGGGCGCTTCGGCCATGTACCTCGGCTTGGAAAGCGAACAACGTCTCCGCGGCGGCGGTGTAAGTGCCTGCGCCACTTGCGACGGATTTTTCTACCGTGATCAACGGGTTGCCGTAGTCGGTGGCGGTGATGTGGCGGCCGAAGAAGCCCTTTATCTGTCCAATATCGCCAAAGACGTGAAAATGTTCATTCGCCGTGACCAAATGCGCGCTTCCAAAATCATGCAGGAACGTGTTTTCAAAAAAGACAATATCGAAGTACTTTGGAACACCGAAGTAAAAGAAGTTTTGGGCGATAAAGTGGTCGAAGGCGTCAAAGTGGTGAATAATAAAACCGGTGAGGAAAAAGTTATTCCGTTGGAAGGCCTTTTCATTGCCATCGGACACAAACCCAATACCGATATTTTCAAAGGACAAGTGGATATGGACGAACGCGGTTATATCATCACCAAATGCAAGTCCACACAGACAAATTTACCGGGTGTTTTTGCCGCAGGCGACGTCCAAGACCCCAAATACCAACAAGCCGTAACAGCCGCCGGAACAGGATCGATGGCGGCACTGGAAGCCGAGGAGTATCTGAACGAAATCAACGACTAAAAATTATTTAGCTAACAATATCAAGCCATCCACTTTCGGATGGCTTTTATTATATCTGTTCTTTAACATTTTTGAACGCAAAACAACCAATAACCTTAACATTTAAGATTTTTTAGTGTTGCAATTTAGCGACCAAATCCTGCGGCGGACGGATAGGATGTCCTTCGGCATCGGCAAAAAACAATTCCACTTCGGCTTCGGTGGCTTTTTTTCCGTCTTCATTATAAATTTCATATTCAAAAATAAGACGCGGTCCCTTTAAGTTTCCGCGAATGATCCTTACCGTAATTTTTTCGTCAAAGGTCAACGGTATGATATAACGGATGTTCATATTTCGTACGGGAAGCAATATCCCGTTGATTTCCAAGCTCTTATATGAAATCCCAAATAACTTCATCCACTCGATACGGGCCTGCTCCAAATATTGGGGATATACACCGTGATGTATATACCCCATCTGGTCGGTTTCCGCATAGCGCGTAGTTATTTCAATAGCAAAACCCGATTCCAACATGAATTTTACGTTAAGTTTGCGCATAATATTACATAAAACTTTTTTAGTTTGCAAGCAAAAAAAATTTTTTTATCAACAAATTTTTGTCAATTTTTGCCATGTGAAAACACAAGAACCCAAACGTACAATTTTAACTAACAATTAATACGATTTTAACGTATGGATGCCGGCTTGATTTGGGAAGAATGTCTCGCTTTTATTCGAAGTAATACTTCACCGGAAGTATTCGATACGTGGTTTAAGCCGGTCAGGGCGGTTTCCGTGGAAAATAAAACACTAACCATTGAGGTGCCATCCCATTTGTATTACGAATGGCTGGAAACCCATTACGTCAAACTCCTGCACGCGGCATTGACCAAAACTCTTGGGCGCGGTGCCAAATTGGTATATACGGTCCGGATGAGCAACAAATCGACGGGAGCGAGTTTACAATATCCCGGTAAAGAAAAGCCTTCTGTACCTATACATAATCACAGTCCACACAAAGGACAAGAAATCAAAAATCCTTTTGTCATTCCGGGTGTGCAGAAAATACGTGTCAATTCGAATCTCAACCCCAATTATACTTTTGAAAATTTCATCGAAGGCAAACACAACCGTTTGGCCCGCAGTGCCGGCCTGGCCATCGCCAAACAAGCGGAAAAAGTCGCTTTCAATCCCCTATTCATTTACGGGGGCGTCGGGTTGGGAAAAACCCATTTGGCCAATGCCATCGGAATAGAAATCAAACGTCTTTTCCCGGATAAAAACGTTCTGTACGTCTCCATGGAAAAATTCACGCAACAATATACATCTTCCGTCATCAACAATACACGAAACGATTTTATCAATTTCTATCAAATGATGGACGTGCTCATTGTAGACGATGTCCAATCCTTGGCCGGAAAAGAGGGCGCACAAAAAGTTTTCTTCCAGATATTCAACCACTTACACCAAAACAAAAAATTACTCATCTTCACTTCCGATCAATCGCCGGCGGAGATGAAGGACATTAAAGTCCGCCTTTTGTCCCGCTTCAAATGGGGCTTGACGGCCGAATTGAAATCACCCGATTACGAGACGCGCGTACAAATTATCAAAGATAAAATCCGCAGGGACGGTATCCGTATGCCCGAAGAGGTCATTCATTTCATCGCCAAAAACGTAACTTCCAACATACGTGAAATGGAAGGCGTACTGACCAGTTTGATAGCCCACGCCGCCTTCGGTCACAGCGAGATAAATTTGGAACTGGCCGAAGAAGTCGTGGGAATATTTATCAAGAGCAAAAAACCGCAATTCACCTGCGACATGATCAAGCAAATCGTCGTGGATTATTTCGGTTTGCAACCCGAGGATCTCGAATCCAAAAGCCGCAAAAGAGCCATCGTCCAAGCCAGGCAAATTGCTATGTATCTTTCCAAGAAATTCACCAAAGCCTCCTTGGAACAAATCGGGAAAAAAATTGGTAAAAAAGACCATGCCACGGTCATATATTCGCTCAAAGTGGTTAACGATTTGATGGATACCGACAAAAAATTCCGCAAAATCGTTTCGGAAATCGAAGAAGCATTGTACAACGTATGAGCAGTAAGCCGAAGAAAATTTTGATGGTATGTCTGGGCAATATCTGCCGTTCGCCCATGGCCGAAGCCCTGTTGAAATCAAAAATCGACACTACCGTTCATCATGTTGACTCCGCCGGACTCGATACCTGGCATATCGGTGAAGAGCCTTGCAACCAAACAAAAAATATTTGCAAGAAAAATAACATCCCTATCAACCATAAAGCCCGCCTCTTTACGGTAAAAGATTTCGACCGTTTCGATAAAATCTATGTCATGGACCAGTATAATTACGATATGGTCATGGAAAAAGCCCGTTCGGATGAAGACAGAAAAAAGGTTTCTTTGATTCTGAACGAATTGTTTCCCGGCGAAAACCTCGATGTTCCGGATCCCTATAAGCAAAACGAAGAACGCGCCGGCGACGTTTTTAAATTATTGGACAAAGCCACGGATGTCATTGCCGAAAAAATCAATCATGGCAAAGAACTTTGAACCTTCCCTGATACTTATTCCCAATTTTTTGGACGACAGCGCCCAACCCGAAAAAGTATTTCCTCCATACAACCTCAATATCATAAAAAATCTGCGCCATTATATTGCCGAACACGAAAAATCCGCCAGACGGTTTATCAAAAAAATCCTGCCTGAAGTTCCTCAGGATGAATTGCACTTTACCGAATTGAACAAACACACCGTCGAAGCGGACATAAGCCGTTTCCTTGAACCCCTTAAACACGGACACTCCGTAGGATTAATCTCCGACGCAGGAATGCCTGCCATTGCCGATCCCGGAGCAATAATCGTAGCGGAGGCGCACAGACAAAAAATCCGTGTGGTGCCGCTCGTCGGACCTTCATCCGTATTTTTGGCATTAACGGCTTCCGGACTAAACGGACAACATTTTGAATTTCACGGGTATTTGCCCGTAAAAATCCCCGAATTGACCAAGAAAATCCGCCGGTTGGAAAAAGAATCGCGCGAACAAAAGAAAACCCAAATCTTCATCGAAACACCCTATCGCAACGAAAGGCTGCTACAGATTTTGCTCAAACACCTGTCCCCCACAACGCTATTGTCCGTTGCCGTGGACCTAACCGGTGAGAAAGAAGAAATTATCACGGCCTCCGTAAAGGATTGGCGCTACAAGAAAATCCTCCTGCACAAAAGACCTGCCGTTTTTCTCTTTCAATCCGTGTGATGGTCCTCGTCATGATCATGGTGATGGTGGTGGTGATGATCATGATGATGGTGATGATGTTCCGACGGATCCAAAGCCTGCAATGTTCCCGCCATTAATTTTTCTATCGCTTCGTCCGGATTTTTTTCGGCCACCATATACGCTCTTTTCCCCGACATATACAATTTCTGCATAGCACCGGGACCTATACTACGCGTTAAAATGATTTCCGCATCTTCCAGCGGATGCCCTGTAAAATCAATAGGAAACCTATGCAACATCTCATGAAGCGTTTGATCGTCCCGCAATTCCACCTGCTTTTTGTCAACCACCTCCAATTTTCCGTCATCTTCCCGGATTTCATATATCAAAAAATATTTGGTCCTGCCGGCATGCTCTGCAATGCGTGTTCCCGGACGTCCTGT